>JADGQH010000017.1 GCA_017881985.1 Chloroflexota bacterium
CCCGGTCGCCCGGGGAGACCTGGTCGGCTCGGCCGTCTCGGTCGGCTCGGCTTTCTCGGTACCTTCGGCATTCTCGGTACCTTCGGCCTTCTCGCCCGGCTTGGCCGTCCCGGTCGTCGCATCCGGCGTCTCGGTCGGCTCGGCTGTCTCGGTCGGCTCGGCCGTCTCGGTCGCCTCGACCTTCGAGGCGTCGGACTGCGAGGTCGCGGCCGCGGGGAGGAAGTCCCGGGAGGTGCTGTGGGGGGCGCCCATCACGGCATTTGCCGCGAACGCCGCACCCGCGACGAGGAAGATGGAGACGCCTGCCGCGGCCACGCCGCGAAGGAGTCTCGGGCTGTATCGATCCATGGTGTGGTGCACCCTCCATGCGCCTGTTCGTTGGCGAGCCGCCGTGCCGGCATCTCGCGCGGCCGGGCGCTGCTTTCGACCTCGCTACCCGATTGAGGCCTCAACGCATGGAAAGGTTTCAGGAATGCCAACACACCGCACCCCGGGCCGTGCCCGCGGCCAGGGTTCGGCACGTGTCCCGGCCGGCCCGGGCAGAGGCGGTCGCGTCAGGACTCGTCGGCGACCGGCTCCGCCTCACGCACGACCTCGACGTCGCCGATGCCGGCCTTCTCGAGGTCAGCTCCGACCGCGTCCGCGTCGCCCACCACGATCACCGCGAGCCGCTCGAGGTGGAGATGGGCGCGCGCCGCTGCAAGCACGTCGGCAGCGGTCACGGCGTCGATCGCGGGCCGGTAGCGGTCCAGCTCGTCGTCCGGGAGGCCGAAGGTCACGATCCCGCCGAGCGCGCCAACGATCGGGCCCGGCGTCTCGAAGCGGAGCGGGAAGACGCCGACCAGGTAGTCCCGGGCGGCGCGCATCTCGGCATCGGTCGGGGCCGCCTCGCGGATGCGGCGCAGCTCGGCGAGGAGATCGAGCAGGGCCGGGACCGTCGCGTCCGTGTTGACGGCCGCCCGCGCCGAGAATGGCCCCGCGAAGCGCCGGAAGTCGAAGCCAGCTCCGGCGCCGTACGTGTAGCCCTTCTCCTCCCGCAGCTTCATGTTCAGGCGCGAGTTGAAGAGCCCGCCGAGGATCATGGCCATGACCGTGACCGCGTGATAGTCCGGCGTCCGGCGCGGCAGGCCAAGGTGGCCCACGCGAAGCTCCGACTGGACCGCGCCCGGCCGATGGACGAGGCGCACCCTCGTCCGATCGAGCCCGTTGCCGATGACCGGCGGGACGGGCATCGCGCCGGCGGCGGACGCGCCGGCCGCCAGGTCGCCGAAGAGCGGCTCCACGATCCCGGCGACGTCGATCCCCGCAAGGTCGCCACCGAGGATGAGCGCGGCGCGATCGGGGTCGCCCGAGCGCGCGAAGGCCCGCCGAAGGATGCTCGCGTCGAGCGTCTCGACCGTCTCTCGCCGACCCCCCGCAACCCGGGCATAGGGCGTCCCGGCCGCGAAGATCGTCTCGATGAACGCCTCTTCGGCGCGCCGGGCCGGGTCGACCCTCGCCTGGAGCAGGTCGTTGAGGCGCTGGTCCCGCAGGCGCTCCACCTCCCGCTCGGGAAACGCGGGCTCGCGGACGATCTCGGCAAGGAGCTCCAGCGCGGGCCCGAGCCGCTCTGCGGGCACGTCGACGCCCACGACGGTCGCGTCCCATCCGGCCTCGGCACGCAGCGAAGCCCCGAGTCGCTCCGCGGCCTCGGTCAGCGCCACGGCGTCCCGGTGACGCGTGCCCTCGGTGAGCGCGCGGGCCGCGAGCACGGTGGCGCCGCCCTCGTCGGAGGGCTCGTCCACCGCGCCGTTCGGGAGATAGAGGCTGGCCGACACGAGCGGCCTGCCGGGGAGGTGGACCGTCACGAGGGGCAGGCCGCCCGAAAGCCTGCCGCGCGCGGCCGTCGGGAACGTGAACGGCCGCGGCGTGCCGGGGACGGGCCGAACGCCGAGCGCGGCCTCGACGGGATCGGAGAGATTCATGCCGCCTCCGCGGATCGGGTCCCGGCGTCGGCCGGGACGTAGGTCAGGACCACCCGGTTCGCGGCGACGAGGAGCTCGGCGCAAGCCGCGCGGACGTCCTCGCCCGTGACGGCCAGGTACCGCTCCAGCTGGCGGTTGATCTCGTCCGGATCGTCGAGCAGCGTGGCGTACATGCTCAGACGGTCCGCGCGCTCACTGACTCGCTGCAGCGCCGCAAGCTCGTCCGTCTCGATGAGCGCCTTCGCGCGAGCAAGCTCGTCGTCGCTGACGGGTTCGACCCCGATCCTCGCCAGCTCGTCGAAGAGCGCGGCCTCGACCGCCGCGATCGTGGAGTCCGGGCGAACGGTCGCCCAGCCCATGAAGACCGACGGCCCCGAGGAGAAGCCGAGGCCGAACATGGCGACGTCCTGGGCGATCTGCTCGTCGCGGACCAGCCGCCGGTGCAGCCGGCTGCCCTTGCCGCCGGTGAGCACCTGGGCCGCGATCTCGAGCGCGTAGAGGCGCGGATCGCCGATCGTCGGGGCGCGGAAGCCGACGTAGATGCGCGGCAGCGGGACGCGGTCCGGGACGGTCTCGCGGCGCTCTCCGCCGAGCGTCAGCGGCAGCGGGTCGGGGTTGAAGGCGGGGATCGCCGGGTTGGCCGCCAGCGGGCCGAAGTACCGCTCGACCCACGCACGAGCCTGGCCGGGTTCCACGTCCCCGACGATCGAGAGCACGGCGTTGTTCGGCGCGTAGTAGGTCCGGAAGAACGCGGCCACGTCCTCGAGCGACGCCGCGTCGAGGTCCTCCATGGAGCCGATCGTCGGGTGGTGGTACGGGTGGCTCGCCGGGTAGATATGTCCCAGGAGCTTCTCCTGCCACGACCCGTAGGGCTGGTTGTCGTAGCTCGAGCGCTTCTCGTTCTTCACCACCGCGCGCTGGTTGTCCAGGTTCTCCTGGCTGAGCGCCTCCAGCAGGGTCCCCATTCGATCGGCCTCCAGCCAGAGCGCCAGCTCCAGCTGGTGGGAGGGCATCGTCTCGAAGTAGTTGGTGCGGTCCAGCCAGGTGGTCCCGTTCATGCTTCCGCCCGCGGCCTGGACCAGCGCGATGTGCTCCGCCTTCGCGACGTGCCGGCTCCCCTGGAACATGACGTGCTCGAACAGGTGGGCGAAGCCCGTCTTGCCGGGCTGCTCGTGCTTGCTGCCCACGTCGTACCAGATGTTGACCGCCACGACGGGGACCAAATGGTCCTCGCTGATCACGAGGCGGAGCCCGTTGGGCAGGCGCTCGTCGGTGTAGCGGACGGTCGGAACGGTCATGCGGGCCCTCGAGGAGCTGGGAGGATTGGCGCGCGGTGGGTCACCCGATTGTACGGGCGGCGGTCGGTCATGCAGTCCCACCGGTGCAGTCCGCGAATTGCGATCTGCTGCTTGACACCGGAAGGCACGATGTTAGATAGTTATCTCACACACGGGAGATCAACAAGACAAATGGCCGTCTCCAAGAGTCCCAGCGCATCGCTCCGGCGTCCGGGCGCGCTCGTGCGCGAGCTGTCTCCCCGAGGTGGATCGGCGCGCCCGGAGGTCGTCCTGGAGGCGCGGACCGCGCTCGACTTCCTCGTCAGCCTGGTTGGGGACACGGAGCCGGAGCTCCTCCCCGCGGACGCCGCGTGGCGCACGGCGGCGAATGAATCGCTCTCGGCTCCCCTGCGGCGCGACAGGCAGCGCGTCTTCGAGCACCACGACGGCGCGCGCGGGATCGCCGGGTGGGCGCTGATCCCGCTCGTCATCGCCGATCGCGACGTGCGGACCGCCGCGGACGTGGTTGCGCTCGCCGGGAAGGTCTCCGCGCGCGACCTCATCGGCTCCGCGTGCGACGATGAGGAGCTGGACGGCACGCGGGCGCTCGCCGATCGGTATTTCGCGGGCGAGCTCGCGCTCCACGACGAGATGGTGGCCAGCGCACCGGAGGGGCTCCGTGGTGCGCTCGATCGACTGCTGGGCGAGCCGGAGACCGAGCTTCGGGCCCTCCGCCGCATCCTGCGCGCCTGGGAGGAGCGATTCGCGGCCGTCGAGCCGCGCGTTGCGCAGATGCAGGCACGGGACGTCGCGGCGCGGCGCGGCGACCTGGAGCGCCTGCCGCTCGAGGACTTCATCGAGCGCGCCACCAACGGCTACCGCTGGACGCCCGATGCCGCGATCCGGCGGGTCTACCTGGTGCCGAGCTACTTCGCCCGTCCCTACAACTATGTCTTCGCCGGCGAGGGCTGGCACATGTTCGCCTACCCGCTCGCCGAGACCGCGCTGGACGGGGACCCGGCCGGCGTTCCCCCGGCGACCGTCCGCCTCTTCAAGGCGCTCGGCGACGAGAGCCGGATGCGGATCCTCCGCTTCCTCGCGGACGGGGATCTCTACCTGACCGAGATCGCGGAGCGGATGGGGCTCTCGAAGCCGACGGTCAAGCACCACCTGGCCCAGCTTCGAGCGGCCGGCCTCCTGACGATGACCGAGACCGGCGGGCTCACCTACTACAGCCTGCGACGGGACCGGGTCGCGGAAGCGGGTCCCGATCTCGCGCGATACCTGGGGGCCGAGAAGGGCTGACGATGGACCGTCGACGACCTGGCCGGCGAGCGGCTGTGTATTCAAGAGTTAGATGGACGTCTTACGAGAGGACGACGCGATGAGCAACGGGATCGGTCCCGGGCGCGCGCCGGCCCACGCGGGCACGCACGAGGCAACTGGAGGGGACGCACACATGGCGGTCGAGGTTGCATACCGGATGACGCGGCTTCGCACGGAAGCACAGCACGAGCGGCTGGCCGGGCGCGCGAGCCGTGCGTCGGCACGTTCGCGGCTCGGGCACGCGCTCATGGCGCTGGGACGCTTCGTGGAGGGCTCCGGCACCCACGAGACGGAGGGCCCGAGCCCGCTCCGAGCCTGACGGAACCGGCGGCCGGCCTCCGGCCGTCGAACGCCGCGGCTCGACACGATCAGCGCGGGACCACGGCCAGCGCGACGCTCATGTCGGGTGGTTCGCCGCCGCGGCTCCGACCGATGCCGGCGCGCTCGAGACATCGTGCACCCGGCCGGGTGCGACGCCCGGCGCGGGCACCCAGGCATCCAGCGGCCGGACATCGGAGAGGCGCTCCGCGAGGTCCGGATCGAGCGCCTGCGCTGCCGCGACAGCCGTCTCCATCGCCGTCAGGCAGAGGACGCCCTCGGCGATCGCGGCCAGGCGGATCTCGGCCGCGTCGCGCACCGGCCCCGAGCGCGGGGTCGGCGTGTTGACGACCAGCCGCACGCGGCCCGAGGCGATGAGGTCCAGGATCGCGATCTCGCCGGGACCGGCCGCCCCGCCCACCTTCGCGACGGCTTCGGCCTCCCAGCCCAGGCCGCGCAGCGCGGCGCGCGTTCCCGCGGTCGCCGCGAACCGGTAGCCCGCGCGCGCGAGCGCCGCGGCGAGAGCGGGCATCAGGGGCTTATCGCGGTCCGCGACCGAGAGGAGCGCAAGGGCGCCCTCTTCGCCTGGCGTCGGCGGAACCAGCGACGCGGCCAGGAGCGCCTTGGCCGTCGCGACCCGGGCGTCGGCATGGATCCCGATCACCTCGCCGGTCGATTGCATGAACGGGCCGAGCGACGGGTCGACCCCGCGCAGCTTCGTCGTGGAGAAGGCGGGCGCCTTGACGGCGACGAACGCCGGCGGTGGGAGCAGCCCGTTCGGCCAGCCGTGCTCTCGGAGCGTCTGGCCGAGCGCGATCCGGACCGCGAGGTCCACGAGCGGGACGCCCGTCACCTTGCTCATGAAGGGCACCGTCCGACTGGCGCGCGGGTTCACCTCGATCAGGTAGACGCCATCCTCGCGGACGATGAACTGGGCATTGACCAGCCCCCGCACGCCGAGCGCCCGCACGATCCGCTCCATCGACGCCACGATCAGGGCCTGGTCCGCCTCGCTCACGGCCTGCGGCGGGAAGACTCCGACCGAGTCGCCCGAGTGGACGCCGGCACGCTCGACCTGCTCGAGGAGCCCCGGGATCAGGACCGTCTCGCCGTCCGCGACGGCATCGACATCCACCTCCACGCCCTCGAGGTAGCGGTCGATCCGCACCGGCCGGTCCGGGTCGACGACGGTGGCCGCCGCCAGCTGCGTCACCAGGTCGTCGCGCGAGTAGGCGAAGTCGATCGCCAGCCCGCCGATCACGAACGAGGGGCGGACGATCACCGGGTATCCCACGCGGTCGGCTAGCGCCTCGGCCTCGTCGATGGAGCGGGCCATCCCGCCCTCCGGCTGCGGGATCCCGAGCCGTTCCACGAGCGCGCTGAAGCGGACGCGATCCTCGGCCTGGTCGATCGTCTCGAGCGAGGCGCCGAGCAGCGGGATGCCGGCCGCCGCCAGCGCCCCTGCCAGGTTGAGGGGTGTCTGGCCGCCGAACTGGACGAACGCGGGCAGCGGGGCCGCGCCGGGCGGCGTCTCCGCGGCGATCACCTCGCTGACGGACTCGACGTCCAGGGGCTCGAAGTAGAGCCGGCTCGAGGCATCGAAGTCGGTCGAGACCGTCTCCGGGTTCGAGTTCACCATGACCGCCCGCCACCCGAGCGACCGGAGGCTCTCGGCAGCGCGGACGGCGCAGTAGTCGAACTCGATCCCCTGCCCGATCCGGACCGGCCCGCTGCCGATCACGAGCGCCGCGGGACGCTCGACGGGTGCCGCCTCCGCGGGCGAGCCGGCCGCGGCGTAGGTGGCGTAGAAGTACGGCGTCTCCGCCGCGAACTCGGCGGCGCACGTGTCGACCATCGCGAAGCCCGGGACGAGGCCCAACGCGCGCCGGGTAGTGGCGACGTCCCGCTCCCGAACGCCGGCGAGCGCAGCGATCTCGCGGTCGCCGAGCGATGCCCGCTTCGCCGTCGCGAGGAGCGTCGCCATCGCCGCGTCGGCCGGCACGCCGTCCGCGGCAGGGCCGGCGGCGAGCAGCGCCGGCCCTGCCGCGTGCAGGCGCCCCTCCAGGGCGATCGAGCGGCCGAGCTCGGAGATGAACCACGGGTTGATCCCGGTCGCCGTGACGAGAGCGGCCTCGGGCACGCCGCGACGAAGCAGGCCGAGGATGCGCCAGAGCCGGTTGTCGGACGGCGCGAGGAACCGGCGAAGCACGATCGGGGCGGCGGTGCGCTGGGCCAGCCGGCTCGACTCGCAGGCGTCGCCGTTCTCGTCGATCCAGCGGATCACCGTGTCGGCCTCGTCCTCGGTCCCCTCGCCGGCGAGCGCCGCGGCCAGGTAGGCCATCGTCGGCGTCCAGGCCGGGTCCTCGGCCAGTGGGCCTGCGCCCGCCTGCTCCAGGCCGCGGAGCGCCTTGTTCAGCGCCGCGCCGAACGTCCGGTCGATCGCCATGACCTCGCCGGTCGCCTTCATCTGGCTGCCCAGGGTCCGGTCCGCCCGCGGGAACTTGTCGAACGGGAAGCGCGGCAGCTTGACGACGAGGTAGTCCAGCGCCGGCTCGAAGGCCGCGACGGTGGTCCCGGTCACGACGTTCGGGATCTCCGCGAGGGTCCGGCCGATCGCGATCTGGGCGGCGACTCGGGCGATGGGATAGCCGGTGGCCTTGCTCGCGAGCGCGGAGCTCCGGCTGACCCGCGGGTTCACCTCGATCACCGCGTAGTCACGCGAATCCGGGCTCAGCGCGAACTGGACGTTGCACCCGCCCTCGACGCCAAGGCCGCGGATGATCGCGAGCGCCGCGCTTCGGAGGCGCTGGTGGACGGGGTCCGGGAGCGTCTGCACCGGCGCCACGACGATCGAATCGCCGGTGTGGACGCCGAGCGGGTCGACGTTCTCCATCGAGCAGACCGCGATGCACGTGTCCTCGTGGTCGCGCATCACCTCGTACTCGATCTCCTGCCAGCCGACCAGGCACTGCTCGACCATGACCTGGTGGATGGGGCTCGCACGCAGGCCGGTTCGCACACCCTCGCGGTAGTCGGCCTCCGTCTCGACGATCCCGCCGCCGGTCCCGCCGAGCGTGAAGGCCGGCCGGATGATCGCCGGGAGCCCGATCTGGGTCAGCGCTCGCTCGATCGAGGCGGCGCGCTCCGCGTCCGTCGCGCCCTCGACGATCGCCGAGGGCGCGTAGGGCTGGCCCAGCCGGTCGAGCAGGTCGCGGAACTGCAGGCGGTCCTCGGCCATCTCGATCGCGCGCAACGGCGTGCCAAGGAGCCGAACCCCGTGGCGCTCCAGGACCCCGGCCTGCGCGAGCGCCATCGTCAGGTTCAGCGCGGTCTGGCCGCCGAGCCCGGCCAGGAGGCCGTCGGGCTTCTCACGCGCGATGACCGCCTCGATCGCCGCGACCGTGAGCGGCTCGAGGTAGACGGCGTCCGCGACCGTGGGGTCGGTCATGATCGTGGCCGGGTTCGAGTTCACCAGGATCGTCCGAACGCCCTCCGCCCGAAGGGCGCGGCACGCTTGCGTGCCCGCGTAGTCGAACTCGGCGGCCTGCCCGATCACGACCGGCCCCGAGCCGATGATCAGGACCGAACGCGGCCTGGGCGGACGCGCCGCCGCGACGGCCGGCATCGCCGGCGACGCGACCGCGGGCAGCTTTGACGCGGCGGCAGGCCGCTTCGGCGCGGCGGCGGGCCGCTTCTGCGGCAAGCTCACCCGGTGCGCCCCGATCGCGCCCGTGCCGCGGCGACGAACCGGTCGAAGACGGCGAGCGCGTCGAGGGGCCCGGGCGCGCCTTCGGGGTGGTATTGCACCGTCTCGATCGGGAGCGAACGGTGGCGCAGCCCTTCCACGGAGCCGTCGTTGAGGTTCACCTGGCTCACGACGAACCCGCCCGCCGCGGGGAGCGAGGCGGCGTCCACGGTGACCTCGTGGTTCTGGGCCGTCACCTGGACCAGCCCCAGCTCCACGTCCCGGACCGGGTGGTTTGCGCCGTGGTGGCCGAAGCGGAGGCGCCGCGTGTCCGCTCCCGCCGCACGCGCCACGATCTGGTGGCCGAGGCAGATCCCCAGCAATGGGCGGCCGTCGGCGATCAAGCTGCGCGCAACGTCGACGGGGCGCGCGAGCCGCGCGGGATCGCCGGGTCCGGGCGAGAGCACCACGCCGTCGATATCGGGCGCCAGCAGGGTCGCGGCCGTCGCGGTCGAAGGCACGATCCGCACGCGCGCGCCACGCCGGCGAAGGCTCCTGACGATGTTCGCCTTGAGGCCGAAGTCGACGATCGCGACGAGCGGGGCATCCGGTTCCGCTGCCGCGTCGCCGACCTCGACGACGTCCGTGGGCGAGACCTGCCCGACGAAGTCCTGGTCTTCCCAGCGCGGGAGGCCGCGGGCCGCTGCGACCGCCGCGACGGGATCCGTCTCCCCCGGGGCGGTCAGGATCCCGCGCAGGCAGCCGCGGGCACGGAGGTGGCGGGCAAGCGAGCGCGTGTCGACGCCGGCGATCGCGGGGATCCCCGCGTCCCGCAGGAGCGCGGCCAGCTGGCGGGCATCCTCGAGGACGGCCGCGGTGGCGGTGGCCACGACGAGCCCACGGAGCCACGGCCGCTCGGACTGGTCGTCGCCGCGGAGGCGCCCGTAGTTGCCGATCAGCGGGTAGGTCATCACGACCACCTGGCCGGCGTACGACGGGTCGGTGCAGACCTCCTGGTACCCGGTCTGGCTCGTGTTCACCACGAGGTCGCCGCCGGCCGTGACGTCCGCCCCGAAGGCGATCCCGGCGAAGACCGTGCCATCCTCGAGCGCGAGCAGCGCGGAGCCGCGCGCCCCGATGCGCGGATCGACGATCAGGTCGGGATCCGGCGCCGGCGGGATGAGCCGCGGCGCGTCGGCAGGTCGGGCCGTCATCGGACCCCGGACATGAAAACGCCACCGGCCCGGCGGGCGCGGCGGACGTGGCTCGACGTGCGCACGATGCCTCCCTTCCGGCCTCTCAGGACCGGTACGCCGGCCTCACGGGACCGGCTGCAAGGACGGCCGAAGGGTAGCACGGGATCGACTGGGGGTATGACGCGTGTCCCAGCGGGCATGCGCAGCGCCCGACGGCGTTTCGCGCCTTACCCGCCGGCCTTGTACGGGTAGGTCACCCAGCCATCCGCGAGCGCGGCGTAATGGTCCGGCGTCAGCGGGACGCGCGACCGGCCCGGCTTGTAGTGGACCACGGCGGTGGTGACGATCCCGCCGGCCTCGCGGACCCGGCGCTCGACCTCCGCCATCGTCTCCCCCGTCTCCCAGACCTCGTCGATCACGAGCACGCGCTGGCCGCGGAGCAGCTCCGCTGCCGGGAAGTGCGTCACAACAGGCGCCGGATGCGTCCCGCCGCCGTGGCGGTAGAACTCGACGCCGGCCACCAGGATCTCGCGAAGGTCCAGCCGGTAGCCCAGCATGCCCGCCGGCACGAGCCCGCCGCGCGTGATCGCCAGCACGAGGTCGTACTGGCGACCGATCGCCTCGGCGAGCCTGGCCACGAGCCGATCCAGCTCGATCCACGTGACCTCGATCGGCTGAGCGTCCAGGTGGCACCTCCGGGGACGGACGCGCCCCTCACCGGCAAGCCGGGAGGGGCGCCTCGAGCGTGTGATCTGGTGAGCCCGCAGAGATTCGAACTCTGAACCTAGGGATTAAGAGTCCCCCGCTCTACCGTTGAGCTACGGGCCCGCGACGGCGGAGTCTAGCAAAGATGACGGCCCGCCGTCGCCCCGCCAGCTCGCCCCGCTGTGCCACTCGTGCTGCGCGGCCCGGTCGCTCGGCGCCTGGACCCGGGCCGGACGCGTGACCCAGGACGGGCCGCGATGCGTCCGGCCGGGCGCTATGCTGCGCTGCGATCGCAGTCGCGCGGGGAGCGGGGTCGGGTGCGCGACGTGACACTCGGGAGTGCCGATGCGCCGGGGACGGTTCGTGTTCGCGCTGCTCGGCGTCGCGGTCTTCGGCGTCTCGCTCGGTGCTGGCACGACGGTCGGCTACCGGACCGCCTGGGACGCCGCCCGGCCCGACATGCGCGAGGCGGCCGCGATCGTCGCTCGCTCCGGACCGGGCATGGGCGCAGCGACCCCCGGGGCCGAACCGCCCGCGGCGCTCGTCCCGGCAGCGGGCCCGACCGCATCGGCGCGACGCGCGCTGCCATCACCCGAGCGCGTGTCGACCGCCACCTGGCCGCTCGTCGCGACCGACGCACCGGGGCCGCCCGTTGGCTTCGCGGTCCGCGTCCCTGTCCTGATGTACCACCGGATCGCGCCGGCAGACGAGGTCGGTCGCTCCCTGCCGAACCTGGTCGTCCCGCCCGACCTGTTCGCCGCACAGCTCGAGGCGCTCGTCGCCGCCGGATGGCGGTCCATCACCGCCGCGGATCTCGCCGCGGACGTCGCGGCGGGCATCGTTCCCCCGCCCCGCACCTTCGTCATCACGCTCGACGACGGCAGGCTCGACGGGTACACCGAGGCCTTCCCGATCCTTCAGCGCCTGGACCTCGTGGCGACCTATTACGTCATCACGGGGCGGATCGGCGACTCGAGCTCGCTGACCGCGAGCCAGCTCCGTCGCATGGCGTCGGCGGGCATGGAGATCGGCAGCCACACCGTGGGACACGTCCGCCTCACCGCGACGAGCCCGTCGAGCGCCCTCCTCGAGCTGTCCGGCTCCGCCGCCCAGATCGCGGCGGTGACAGGGCGACGCCCGACGACCTTCGCGTACCCGTTCGGCGGCGTCGACCCGCTCCTGCAGGACCTCGTCCGGCAGGCCGGCTATGCGCTGGCATTCACAGAGGCGGACGGGTGCTGGATGAGCTGGCCGACCCGGCTCGTTGCGCCGCGTCTGCGGGTCAGCCCGTCGATGTCGCCGGAAGGGCTCCTCCATGCACTGGAAGGCTGCACCGGCGGCGCCTGACGGGGCCGACCCGGCCAGGGACGGCGGGCCTGCAGCCGTGCGACCGGCGGCCCTCCGGCCGGCGCCCATGCAACCCGCGGCCCCGCCGCCGGCCTCGATGCGATCGGCGGCGGATCAGCTCCCGCCGACCGGGGCCGGCGTCGCGCCCGGTGCGTTCTGTCCCGAGGCGACCTCCTTGATGTCGTGACACAGGAGGCAGGTCGAGTCCGCCCGGAGGGCGTGATCGATCGGCAGGTTGCCGACCTCGGCGGACTGGTGACAGGTGCGACACCCCAGGCGGGCGTCGGGGCCGTGCGGGTACTCGGGAGGCGGCAGGGCGGTCGGCTTGTGGCAGAGCCAGCACTCGTCCTGCGTTCTCCCGACCATGCTCGACGGCAGGTGGGCGACCTTCCCGTGGCAGTCGAGGCACTGCTGGTCCTGCAGGCGGGAGTGCGGCTGCGTGATCGCCGGCCCGACCTGGGCGACCTTGTGGCAGTTCAGGCATTCCTTCTGCTGGATCCCGATGTGGCCGGGTGCGGTCCGGCCCAGGCGGTCGTCGGTGTGGCACACCAGGCATTCGGTCCAGCCCTCGAGGGGGTGGCCGAGGGCCGGTACCGGCTTGAGCCCGGCCTCGCCGCCGGTGTCGTGGCAGAGGAGGCAGCTAGCGCTGGTCGGGATGTGCGCGAGGCCCATCGGCATGAGGTCCGGCGGAGACGCGGACGCCTTCGCACCGAGTTCGGATGCCTGGCCGTTCGGCACGATGTTCAACCAGTCCGCAAGCGCGGCGCTCACCAGGATCGCCACCATGATGAAGTTGGCGACCACGAGGAGCGAAATCCAGCGATCGATCTTGCCCTTCATGCCGCAGTCCCTCGCTGGTCATCTGCTCGGGAAGCCGAACCTGGCGCCGATGGCGGCGCGAGCGCGCGAACGACCTGGACCCCGACGCCCTCGTCGCGAGGGAGATTGCCGCTGTCGGGGGTGACGCAGTGCCGGTCCGGGTGCGTCATTCGCCACGCTCGCTCACGTCGACCCCGCCATCGCGCGACTCGATGATCTCGTCGCGGGGGACGAACTTGTAGCCGCTGAACATGCTCGAGACCAGCCCGTTGCGCTCGAGGTGGTCGACAAGGACCGTGCTGTAGACGTGGAACAGCGCGATGGCGAGGATCGCCCACATCGAGAGGTGGTGGACGAGCCGGATCGTCTGCGGCCCCAGCAGCTCGCGCAGCCAGCCGAAGGCGGTCGCGCCGGGCTCGGACCCGATGAGCCCATCGAGGGCGAACCCGGTCACGGTCTCGACGAGGAGCAGGAAGAACAGGGCCAGGTAGGCGGCCGCCGCCAGCTGGTTGTGGCCAAGGACCTTCGGGATCTCCCGGCGCAGGAACATGTAGAAGCCGGCCTGCCGGAACAGCTCGGTTGCCTGGACGCGCGACGTCGGAATGAACGCCGACCAGCGGGAGAAGCGGTTCCCGGCGAGGAGCCACCAGGTCCGGACGAGCCCGGACGCGAGGAGCGTGATCGCGGCCACCATGTGGATGAGGCGCGCGGTCATCATGGTCGAACCCCCGGCGGGGAGGAGGAACGGATCCGCGATATAGCCGCCGGTGAGGCTCAGGACCACGATGCAGCCGGCGGTCACCCAGTGGGTGGCCCGGACCGGGACCTGCCAGATGTAGATGCGGAGGCGCCGACCCGGCTCTTCGTGCAGCGTGTCGACACCGGCCGGCTGCGATGGGGTGAGTGCCTCGAGGGCTGCGGTCATCGTGTGCCTCCCTCAGATGACCTGGATCTGGACGGGGCCGCCGGCGCCGGGGACGTACGCATGGACCGCACAGGCCGGGCAGGGGTCGAACGAGTGGACAGTCCGCAGGACCTCGAGTGGCCGGGCGGCATCCGCGAGCGGCGTCCCGACCAGCGCCTCTTCCAATGCCCCGCGCCGACCCTGCGCGTCGCGCGGCGAGCCATTCCACGTGGTCGCGTCAACCAGCTGGTACGTGTCGATTCGCTGGTCGCGGATCGCCACCCAGTGGCCGAGCGCGCCTCGCGGCGACTCCCCGAGCGCCCATCCACGGGCCTCGCCCGGCCATGTGCCCGGGTCCCAGCGGGTGAGGTCGGCAAGCGCCAGGTCGCCGGTGGCCAGGTTCGCGACCAGGGCCTCGAGCCACCCGTCGAGCTGCCTGGCGACGACCTGCGCCTCGATCGCCCGGGCCATGGTCCGACCGAGCGTGCTGAAGAATGCCTCGCGCCCGACGCCCAGGCTGGCGGCGGCGCCGTCGATGGCAGCCCTGACGTCCTTCTGCCCCTCGACATAGGCGACCGCCATGCGCGCGAGCGGCCCGACCTCCATCGGTTCGTCCTGGTACCTGGGCGCCTTGAGCCAGCTGTACCGGTCCGAGCCCTCGAGGGTTGCGCTCGGCTGCGTTGGCGCGGTGTAGGAGGGGTTCGTCTGCCCGTTCGCGGGGTGCCGGAGCGCGTCGCCCCCATCGTCGTAGGCGTACCAGGAATGCGCGACGGATTCGGCGATGCCCGCCTGGTCCACCGGCTGGACGCGGGCCAGGTCGCGGCCCATGACCCGGCCGCGCGACAGGAACAGCGCTGGCTTGGTCGAGTCGTCCCCGGGGAACTCGCCGTACGAGAGATAGCTGCCGAGGCCCGCCCCGACGCCTGCCCATTCACGGTAATGCCCGGCGATCATCAGGATGTCCGGCAGGTAGACCTGCTCGACGAAGGTCCTGGCGTCGGCGATCGCTGTGCCGATGTCGGTCAAGCCGCGCGCGCTGAGGGCGGGGGGCGAGCCCCGCTCGACCTGTTGTGGATGCTCTCCCGGCAAGCCGCGATTCGGGCCGCCCCAGGGCGGAGCGAGGGCCATGCCGCCGACGAGGTACGTCTGCGGATGCGGGCTCTTCCCGCCGAGGAGCGTTTGGATCCGGATGATCCCGCGCTGCCAGTCGAGGGCCTCGAGGTAGTGGGCGACGACGAGGAGGTTCGCCTCGGGCGTGAGCCGGTAGGCCGGGTGGCCCCAGTAGCCGTTGGCGAACGGCCCGAGCTGGCCGGACTGGACGACGGTCGTGAGCCTGTCGATGACGCCCTTGAAGTACGCCGGGCTCGACTGCGGCCACTCGCTCATCGACAGGGCGAGCGTCGAGGTCGCCGCGGGGTCGGCACGCAGCGCGGCCATTGGGTCGACCCAGTCGAACGCGTGCCGATGGTAGAACCCGACGACGTGGGCCTGGACGTACCCAGCTCCGGCGAGGAGGTTGCGGACCAGCCGGGCGTTCGTGGGGATGGCCACGCCGAGGGCGTTCTCCACGGCGCGCACGGACGCAAGGGCGTGGACCCCGGTGCACACGCCGCAGATTCGCTGGGCGAGGAGCCAGGCGTCGCGGGGATCGCGGCCGCCGAGGATGAGCTCCATCCCGCGGAACATCGTCCCGGAGCTCCATGCGTCGCGCACGACGCCGTTCGCGATCTCGACCTCGACGCGCAGGTGCCCGCCGACCCGGGTGACGGGGTCGATCACGGTCCGGGTCATCTCAGTGCGCCTCGAGGTCCGGGGAGTCGGCTCGGTCGACGGGAACGGCAGTGTCGACGGGAACGGCAGTGTCAAGAGGAACGGAAATGTCGACGGGAACGGCTGTGTCGACGGGAACCGCAGGGTCGGGGCCTTCGATGGCGACCACGTCCTCGCGGTCGGACGAGCTGGGCTCGTCGGTCTCAGTCAGCTCGGCCGGCTCGGTGGGATCCGCCGGGACGGGCGGCTGGACCGAATCTGGATCACCGCCGGGCGGGTCCTGCCGCGGCAGGGCTCCGTCGGCAGCGGCGACGCGCGCGTCGCGTCGCTCCTGTGCGCCGACCCGTCGCTGCCGGACGTAGCTCGCGGCGCCGTGCACAACGGTCAGGCCGGCCACGCCGCCGACCAGCGCCTGGCCGACCTGGTCGGCGGACACGGTGGGCGCGAAGGGCAGGGGTGGTGGGAGTCGCCGGTAGAACGGGCTCATCGCGTCCCAGAACCCAGGCATCGTGCAGCCCACGCACCCGTGGCCGGCCTTGACGGGCCAGCTCGTCCCGTCGGCGTACCGGACCGTGGGGCAGTTCGCGTTCGTTTCGGGCCCCTTGCAGCCCATCTTGTAGAGGCACCAGCCCTTCTGCGCGGCCTCGTCTCCCCACGCCAGGACGAATTCCCCGAACTCGAAATGGGCGCGCCGCTCGCACTGGTTGTGGATCAGCCCTCCATACGCGAAGTACGGCCTGTGCCGGGAGTCGGTCGCGGGCCACTGCTTGAATGTCAGGTAGTGGACGATCGCCGCGGTCAGGTTCGCGGAGTTGACCGGGCAGCCCGGCATGGCGAGGAGCGAGCCACTCGAGACAATCGATGCAACCCCGACCGCGCCCGTCGCGCCTCCCGCGGCCGCGGGCGAGCCGCCGTCGAATGCACAGGTGCCGATGGCGATGGTCGCCAGGGCGCCACCCGAGACGTCGCGAACGACATCGCGGAAGGGTCGTCCGTCGACCATGCAATGGATGCCGCCGTCCGCCGTCGGGATCGCTCCCTCGACGACGGCGATGTACCCGTTCGGATACCTCGCCTGCACATCCGTCCTTGACCGGACCGCGGCAGCCCCGGCCGGGGCCATGATCATCTCGTGGTACTCGACGGAGAGGAGATCGAGCAGGACCTCCGCGGCCGTCGGGTTCGAGGCGCCGAGGAACGCCGCGCTGTCGCCACCGCAGCCCTGGCCGCGCAGCCAGATGACCGGGATCCGGGGGGCGGCGGACACGGCCGCGGCAACGCGGGACGCATACGTCGCGGGGAGCGCGAGGGCGGCCGTCATCGCGGTGCAGAACTTGATGAACGTGCGTCGCGACATGCCGCGCTGCAGCATGGCGGCGTAGAGGCTGTCATCAGCCCTGGTCATTCGGCCCGTCACTCTCGGTCATGGGGCCGGAAGCAGCCGCGCCCGGCCCGTACCGTGGCCATACAAGCGCGCAACAACCGTCCCTCACCCCGCCGACCTTAGATGCCCCGGGGTTCCCGCTGCCGAGCCGGACGTCCCGCTCGGGCCAGTCCTACGGCCCCTCGTCGATACAGCCCAGTCGAGGGCGCCGGTGTACCTTCGGGTACGGTCGAGGATCCCGGACCGGTGTCGCGCTGGCCGGTGGGCGGGGTGCGGCACCGCGAGGGGCGCGACCCGGTCAGCCCGGCTGGTTGTCGATCTGTGCCCGCTGGAGCCGGCCGGAGAAATCCACGTAGATCGACTTCCACTCGGTGAACGTGTCGAGGGCGGCGTGGCCGGCCTCTCGGTGGCCGTTGCCGGTCTCCTTCCAGCCGCCGAACGGGAGATGCGTCTCGGCGCCGATCGTGCCCGCGTTGACGTAGACGAGGCCGGTCTCGAGGTCCCGCATGGCGCGAAATGCCGTGTTCACGTCGGTCGTGTAGATCGACGAGGAGAGCCCGTAGCGCACCTGGTTCACGGCGGTCATCGCCGATGCGTAATCCTCGACCGCGATCACCGACAGCACCGGCCCGAAGATCTCCTCCTGGGCGATCCGCGCCATCGGCTCCACGCCGGTGAAGATCGTCGGCTCGTAGAAGACGCCAGCTTCCAGCCCGGGACCGGTCGCCGCGCGCCCGCCGCAGACGAGCTCGCCCTCGCGTCGCCCGATCTCCACGTATCCCTCGACCTTCGTGCGGGCCGCCTCGTTGATGAGCGGCCCGACGTCGGTGGCGGGATCGGCGCCATCCCCGAGGCGGAGGGCACGCGTCCGCGCCTCCAGCTTCTCGAGGAGCCGCGACGAGACCGACCGCTCGACGACGACCCGGCTGCAGGCCGTGCAGCGCTGCCCGGTGGTCCCGAAGGCGGACCAGATGATCCCGTCGACCGCGAGGTCGAGGTCCGCATCCGCGAGGACGACGATGGCGTTCTTCCCGCCGAGCTCGAGCGCGACGCGCTTCAGGCGCCGGCCGGCGCGCTCGGCGATCCGCCGGCCCGTGGCCGACGAGCCCGTGAACGAGAGGACCGGCACGTCCGGCGAATCGACGATCGCGTCCCCCACCTCCGCGCCACCGCCGGTCACGAGGTTGACCACGCCGGCCGGAACCCCGGCCTCGGCCATCAGCTCGACCAGGAGCGTCGCGCAATGGGGCGTGTCGGACGCCGGCTTGAAGACGACGGTGTTGCCGGCAACCAGCGCGGGCATGGTCTTCCAGGCCGGGATCGCCATCGGGAAGTTCCAGGGCGTGATGATTCCCGCGACCCCGATCGGCTGGCGGATGCTCATCGCCCACTTGTCGGGAAGCTCCGAGGGGACCGTGTCGCCGAACATCCGGCGCCCCTCGCCGGCCATGAGCTCGGCAATGTCGATCGCTTCCTGGACGTCGCCGCGCGCCTCGGGAAGGACCTTGCCCATCTCCCGGGTCAGCGCCCGCGCGAGGCGCTCCTTGTCCCGCCGGAGCAGGCTCGCGTAGCCGAACAGGATCTCGCCGCGGCGCGGGGCGGGCGTGGCACGCCATGCCGGAAGCGCGGTCTCGGCGGCGCGGATCGCCATCGCGACGTCGGCCGGCGTCCCGGCCTGGAACTGGCCCACCAGGTCGCCGCGGTTCGCGGGGTTGCGGCTCTCGAAGGATCGGCCCGAGCCCGACTCGATCCACTCACCGGCGATGAAATGGCGGCCCGGGAACGGCCCACCCGGGGCCGGCCGTTCGGGGGCGCCCAGTGGCTCCCGCCCCGGGCTCGCGCCGGGCCGCGACCCCGGCCCCGGCTCAGACACGCTCGAAGGCCATGGCCACGGAGCCCCCGCCGCCCAGGCAGAGCGTCGCCAGTCCGTAGCGGCCCTGCCGCCGGCGCAGCTCGTGGAGGAGCGTCGCGACGATCCGGGCGCCCGACGCGCCGATCGGATGACCGAGTGCGATCGCACCGCCGTTGACGTTCACCTTCGCCCAATCGAATCCGAGCTCGCGCCCGTCGGCAAGAGCCTGGGCGGCGAACGCCTCGTTGATCTCCACCAGGTCGAATGCGTCGACCCCGAGCCCCGTCCGCGCAGTGAGGGCGCGGACCCCGGCAACCGGCGCCATGAAGAGCCAGCGCGGCTCCACCTCGCCCTGGGCGTACCCGACGATCCGCGCGAGCGGCCGGAGGCCGTGCTGCTCCACCGCCCGCTCCGACGCAACGACGGTCGCCGCGCCGCCGTCGGTGATTCCCGGAGCGTTGCCGGCCGTGACCGTCCCCGAACCGGCGGGCGGCAGGTCCGGGTCCCGCGCATCGGGGCCCGGCTGCGCGAAGACCGGCCGCAGCCGGGCAAGGGCCTCCGCCGTCGAGTCGCGGCGCGGCGACTCGTCCGTTGCGACCATGGTCTCGCGGCCGCGCTCGTCCCGCCCGGTGATCGCCACGAGCTCGTCGGCGAAGCGCCCGGCGTCCTGGGCCGCGACCGCCCGGCGGTGGCTCTCGAGCGCGAACGCGTCCTGGTCCTCCCGTGACACGCCTTCGGACAGGGCCACGCGCTCCGCGTGGGTGCCCATGTGGCAGTCCTCGATGGAGCACCACAGGCCGTCGAGGACCGCCGCGTCCCTGAGCGCCCCGTCGCCGAGCCGGTAGCCGAAGCGCGCCTTCTCCAGCAGGAATGGAGCCCGGTTCATCGACTCCATGCCGCCGGCCACCACGAGGTCGGCGTCGCCCGCCTTGATCGCCGCCGCGGCCAGCATGATGGCCTTGAGCCCCGAGCCACAGACCCGGTTGATGGTCGTGGCGGGCGTCGATGCGGGGAGCCCGGCCGCGAGCGTCGCCTGGCGTGCCGGCGCCTGGCCCGCGCCCGCCTGGAGCACCTGCCCCATGTAGACCTCATCGATGACCGCGTCGGCGGGGAGGCTCGCGCGCTCGACCGCGGCCCGGATCGCGACTGCGCCGAGCTCGGTCGCCGGCACGTTCGCGAGGCCGCCGCCGAACCTGCCGATGGGCGTCCGCGCGGCGGAGACGAGGTAGACGCGGCCGTTCGGCCCGTCCGGCGGCGTGATCATTGCCGCGATCCTACCTCCCGCAGCCTACCCGGGCACCCGTCCGAGGATCGCGTCCGCGACGATGCCACGGTGGACCTGGTTCGTGCCCTCGTAGATCTGGGCGCCCTTGGCGTCGCGCATGAGCCGCTCCACGCCCGTCTCGCGCGAGTAGCCGGCTCCGCCGAAGAGCTGCACCGCGTCGGTGGTCACGCGCATGGCCGCGTCGGACGCGGTCCACTTGGCGAGCGACGCCGCGGCGGCAACCTCGGCTCCGGGGGCGCCGCGGTCGCGCGCGTGGGCCGCGCCTCGCGTCAGCGCGCGCGCGGACGCGACCTGCTGGGCCATCTCCGCGACCATGAAGCGCAGGCCCTGGAGCTCGGCGATCTCGACCCCGAAGGCACGCCGCTCGTGCAGGTACGTCGTCGCGCGGTCCAGCGCCGCGCGCGCAAGGCCCGTGCAGGCGGCGGCGATCGCGATCCGGCCGTCGCCCAGCGCCGACAGCGCCACCCGGTACCCCTCTCCCTCCCCGCCGAGCCGGTTCGCGGCGGGGATCACGGCGCCGTCGAACACGAGCTCGGCGGCGGGGCACGCCCGAATCCCCATCTTCTTCTCGTGCGCGCCGAACCGGAAGCCGGGCGTCCCCTTCTCGACCAGGAACGCGGTGATCCCGCCGGCGCCGCGTGCCGGGTCGAGGGTGGCGAATACGAGGTACCGCTCGGCTTCGGGGGCATTCGAGATCCAGATCTTGGTCCCATCGAGCCGGTAGGCGGCGGCATCGGTCGGCTCGCCGCCGGCGGTTCGATCGTCGGGGCCGATCTCCTGCCCGCCGGCCGCGAGGCGCGTGGCTCGCGTCCGGAGCGCGGCAGCGTCCGATCCGGCGCCGGGCTCGGTCAGCGCGAACGCACCGAGCGCCTCGCCCGCCTGCATCGCGGGCAGCCAGCGGGCCTGCTGCTCGGGCGTGCCCCAGCGGACCACCGGGTTCTGGTGCAGGACGTGGACGCACAGGCTCACGGCGACAGCCATGTCCGCGGCGGCGATCTCCTCCACGACGATCGTCCAGGCCTCGGCGGTCAGGCCCGCCCCGCCGACCGATTCGGGGAATGGCCCCGCGAGGAGTCCGAGCTCGGCCATCGCGCCGATCAGCGACCGGTCGAAGCGCTCCTCCTCGTCTCGCGCGATCGCGCCGGGCGCGATCACCTCCCGCGCGAACTGGCGAACCGTCTCGCCGAGCAGCCGCTGGTCGGGTCCCAGCCCGTCGAATGCGTCGAACACGTCCCCTCCCCGAGCGGCCCCGGCGCGGGACGCCGGCCCGGCTTCGATCGGCCCGCGATCAGCCGCGCGGGTAGCGGAAGAATCCCTCGCCGGTCTTCTGGCCCAGCTTTCCGGCGGCGACCAGGTCCTCCAGCGTATGCGGTGGGGCGAAGCGTGCGTCGCCGAGATCGGCGTGCAGGACGCGCATCACCCCGAGCACCACGTCGAGCCCGATGAAGTCGGCCAGCGCGAGCGGACCCATCGGGTGGTTGAGGCCGACGCGGGCGCCCGTGTCGATGTCCTCCGCAGACCCGATCCCCTCCTCGAGGGCGCGCATCGCTTCGGCCAGGAGCGGCATCAGGATCCTGTTGACGATGAAGCCCGGCCGATCGGCCGAGACGATCACCTGCTTGCCCAGGTCCGAGGCCAGCGCACGAACCGCGGCGATGGTCGCCTCATCGGTCGCGCCGCCTCGGATCAGCTCTACGAGCGGCATGACCGGCACCGGGCTGAAGAAGTGCATCCCGCAGAAATTGCTGCGGCGACCCGGGGCGAGCGCCTCCGCGAGGCGATCGATCGAGATGGAGCTCGTGTTCGAGGCGAAGATCGCGCGCCCCGGTGCCCGGCCGTCGAGCTCCCCCCACAGCCTGCGCTTGACCGCCTCGTCCTCGAAGACTGCCTCGACCACGAG
>JADGQH010000343.1 GCA_017881985.1 Chloroflexota bacterium
CCGCGCGGTCGAGGTCGGCCGAGCGCAACACAACGAAGGGGGCGTTTCCACCCAGCTCCATGGACGTCCGTAGCACGTGTTCGGCGGCCTGGGCGATCAACCCCTTCCCGACCTGGGTGGAACCGGTGAACGTGAGCTTGCGCAGTCTCGGGTCGGAGATGATGGCCGACGAGACAGCGCGTGAGTGCGAGGTGGTGATGCAGTTGACCACGCCGTCCGGAACGCCGGCGTCCGCGAGGACCTCCATCAGCAGCAGCGTGGTCAACGGGGTCTCGTGCGCGGGTTTGACGACGACCGTGCAGCCGGCGGCGAGCGCAGGCCCGATCTTGCGGGTTCCCATCGCCAATGGAAAGTTCCATGGCGTGATCGCATAGACCGGACCGACCGGCTGCTTCATCGTGATGATCCGGCTACCTCCTGCCGGGGCGATGGAGTAGCGGCCCTCGATGCGCACCGCCTCCTCGCTGAACCACCGGAAGAACTCCGCGCCATAGCTCACCTCGCCTCGCGCCTCGGCAAGGGGCTTGCCCATCTCCAAGGTCATGCATAGCGCGAAGTCCTCGGCGCGCCGCTGAATCCCCTCGAAGGCCCTCCGCAGGAGCTCCGCTCGCATCCGGGGCTCGGTTGCCGCCCACGACTGCTGGGCGGCACACGCGGCATCAAGGGCCGCGATGCCCTGCGCCGGGGTCGCGTCGGCGACTCGTGTCAAGACGCCGCCGGTGGCTGGGTTGATCACCTCGATCGTGGGCCGGTCATCAGTCCACCTGCCGCCGATGTACAGCCCGGTGGGAATCGAGGCCACGAGCTCCGCAACGCGTTCGGTCATGCGCCCGCCTGCACGATCGCGTCGGCAAGGACTGCCAGCCCGTCGCGGAGGGTGTCTTCGGCGATCACGAGCGGCGGGAGCAGCCGAACCACGTTTCCGTAGGTTCCGCACGACAAGACCAACACGCCCGCGCTCAGGCAGGCGGCGACGATGCGCTTCACCGCGTCCGGGTTCGGATCCTTCGTGAGCGGCTGGACGAACTCCAGCGCCATCATGGCGCCCCGCCCGCGCAGCTCCCCCACGATCGGGGACGTTTCGGCGACCGGCCCGAGCACCTCGGCGATGATGCTGCCGATGTCGCGGGCCCGCGCGTTCAGGTCGGCCTGCTTCATGTAGCCGATCGCCGCCAGAGCCGCCGCACAAGCGACGGGGTTGCCGCCGTAGGTTCCCCCCAACCCACCCGCGTGTGGCGCGTCCATGATCTCCGCACGCCCGACCACTCCTGCCAAGGGCAAACCTCCGGCGATGCCCTTGGCGACCGTGATGATGTCCGGCTCGAGCCCGGCCTGCTCGCAGGCGAACCAGGAGCCGGTACGGCAGAAGCCCGCCTGCACCTCGTCCGCGATGAGGACGACACCGTTGTCACGGCACCACTGCGCGAGCCGGGTCAGGAACCCGTCCGCCGGGACAATGAAGCCGCCCTCGCCGAGCACCGGCTCGATGAGCACGGCCGCGACCCGGTCGGCACCCACCTGGGTCGCGATCATCGCGATCGCCCGTTCGGCCGCCTGCTCGCCGGTCATGCCGTCCGGGTCACGGAACGGGTAGGAGACCGGAACCCGGTACACGGATGGCGCGAACGGTCCGAAACCCGCCTTGTAGGGCATGGCCTTGCTGGTCAGCGCCATCGTCAGGTTGGTACGACCGTGATAGGCGTGCTCGAAGGCGATCACTGCGTCCCGGCCGGTTGCGTAACGGGCGATCTTGACCGCGTTCTCCACCGCCTCGGCACCGGAGTTGAACAGTGCGGCCTTCTTGGCGTGGTCCCCGGGGGCCAGACCGGCCAGCTCCTCGCAGACCGCGACGTAGTCCTCGTACGGCGTGACCATGAAGCAGGTGTGCGTGAAGCGGGACGCCGCCTCGGCGACGGCCCGCGCCACCGCGGCATTGGATGCCCCGACCGACGTGACGGCGATCCCCGAACCGAAGTCGATGAACGAGTTGCCGTCCGCATCGACGACGACGCCGCCGTCCGCGTCCACCGCATAGACCGGGACCGACGACGAGACCGCTCGGGCCACCACGTCCGCGCGCCGGGCGGCCAAGGCCGTCGAGGCAGGACCGGGGACCGGCGTGAGGAGCTGCCGCTGTTGCGGGAGTCGGTATTCGAGGTTCAACATGTCCGCTCTCCTGCCGTCAGCGCGCGATCTCGGACGCCGTGATGGCGGCGGCCAAGTCGTCGAAGACGGCCACGTACGCGTCGATCGCCTCGTCGGTGTGGACGACGGAGAGCGTCCACTCCTCCTCGCGGCCGGGCGTCATGAAGATGCCGTGGTTCATGTTCCACAGCCACGCGAGCGTGCACAGGTCGACGTCCTGGCTGCCCTTGAAGGTCTCGTAGTCGACGATCTTCTGCGTCGAGAACGTGACGCAACCCTTGGAACCGATGCCGACGGCGTAGCCGGGCAAGTCGTACTTGTCGACGACCGACTGGCAGCCGGACACGATCCGGTCATTCAGATGAGCCAGGTGCTCGTACGCCTCGGGAGTGAGCACCTGCTCCAGCGAGGCCCGCGAGGCGGCCATGGACAGCGGGTTTCCGTTGTAGGTACCCACCTGGTAGACGGAGTGATCCTCGACGACGCTCATCACCTCGGCGGTGCCGCCGATCGCGCCGGACGGCAGGCCGCCACCCAGCGCCTTGGCGAGAGTGACCAGGTCTGGCAGCACACCGAACTTCTCTGTCGCGCCGCCGGCCGCGATCGCCAGTCCGGTCTTCACCTCG
>JADGQH010000120.1 GCA_017881985.1 Chloroflexota bacterium
GCGCTCGCGTTCCGCCTGGCTGAGGGTCGGGGCCTCGCCCGTGGTCCCGCACGGGACGAGGCCGTCGATCCCGGAGAGGACCTGCCAGCTGACGAGGCGACGGAAGGCATCCTCGTCGAGCGCGCCGTCCGGCGTGAACGGCGTGACGAGGGCGGTGAATGCGCCACGGAGGGCTGGGCGTGCGCGGCCGGGAGAGCGGGCGATGGGCGTCATCGGTGGGTTCCTTTCGAGGGTCGAGGGTCGAGGGTCGAGGGTCGAGGGGAGGGGTGTCGGCGCGGTCGGGGGTCGATCGGGGTCGCGGCGTCAGCTGGCAGCGGGCACCTCCAGCCGCCCGTCGACCTCGAGAACGGCCTCGAACGGATGCAGGCCCGCCGATCGGGGCTCGGCGAGGAGCCAGTCGACGGCCGCAGCGACGCCCGAGGCGCAGGCGCCCCGGTCCCGGGCGGTGAGGGTCAGCTCGATCGTCTCGCCGGGGCCGTCGAAGCCCACGAGGTGCCGGCCCGGGTTCGTGCCCGCCCGCACCCCGACGACCTCGAGGGTTCCCGTCTCGGCGGGGCCGTCGGCCGGGGTCGAGAAGCGATCGCGCGCGGGGTCGACCGCCAGGATGCGCCGTGCGAGGTCGCGAGCCGTGCCCGACGGGCGGTCGGCCTTCCCGTGCCGATGCCACTCGACGATGTACGGCTCGTAGCCCGGAAGTCGCGCCGTGAGCCGTGCCGCCATCTCCACGAGCTGCGCGAAGACGACCGCGCCCGGGCTGAAGTTGGACGCGGCGACCGCGGACGCGCCACGCGCGCGCAGCAGCTCTGCGACGGCGCGCCGGTCGGGTTCCCAGGCCGTCGTGGCGATCGCAAACCGGCGGACGCCACCCTCGACGGCGGCGGCGACGTTGCCGAGGACCGATTCGCCGCGCGACGCGTCGACGACGACGTCCACTCCCGCGAAGGCGGCCGGGTCGTGCCCGCCCGCCGCCGGGCGACCGGCGAGCCGGATGGCCATGCCGCGTGCCCCGAGGGCGTCGGCGACCGCCCGTCCGAACGGGCCATCGCCCAGGATCAGTGCCTGCATCGTGGTGTCCTCCGCGTCTGTTGCCATCACGCGGGGTCCGCCTGGGAGAAGGAGGGTCGGTTCGCCGTCGGGCGAATCAAAAAGCCGCGGTCACCATCGGTGTCCGCGGCCCTCGGAGCCTCCGTTCCCTGGAGGCCCCCGGTCGTCGTCTGCGCGCGCCGTCAGAGCCCCAGGGCCCGTGCCTCCCGGCAGGGCCGCCAGGGCTTCTTCGCCTCGTTCGAGACAAGATGCCAGCGCATGGCGCGGACCATACCCTGTCCCGGCCGTTCGGCGCAACCATTTGTTCTCACGGCCTCTCCCGGCGTGGCGGGCGCTGAAGCCGGGCACACCGGCCGGCCGTGAGCCGGGTATCGTCTACGCCGCGTGGGCCCGTAGCTCAGCGGCAGAGCGAGGGACTTTTAATCCCTGCGTCCTGGGTTCGAATCCCAGCGGGCTCACCAGTTCAGTCGCCCGGCCGGTTCCGGTCGCGCTGCATGCTCCACGAGGCGGATTCCGGTACCCTCCGGCAAATCACATGATGGAGGATCGAATCCGCGTGGCGTGTTCGAGGTGTGGCGCCGAGAACAGGGTGGGGCGCAGGTTCTGCGCGGAGTGCGGAGCCAGCCTCGCAGCGGCGTGTCCGGCCTGCGGCGCGGCCAACGAACCCGGCGAGAAGTTCTGCGGTGAGTGCGGCTCGAACCTGGCCGACCCGGCGACGTCCGCAGACGGCACCTCGCGCGTCGTATCGCGCTCGGCCCCGGCTCCCGTGCCGACGGCGGAGCGCCGCCTCGTATCGGTCCTCTTCGCGGACCTGGTCGGTTTCACGCCGTTCGCCGAAGAGCGCGACAGCGAGGAGGTCCGCGACACCCTGACCCGCTATTTCGACCTCGCCAGCGACGTCATCACCCGCTATGGCGGAACGGTCGAGAAGTTCATCGGCGACGCGGTCATGGCCGTCTGGGGCGCCCCGGTGGCACGGGAAGACGACGCCGAGCGCGCCGTGCGCGCAGGCCTCGACCTCGTCGACGCCGTCCGATCGCTCGGTCCCTCGATCGAGGCGCGCGCAGGGGTGCTCACCGGCGAGGCCGCGGTGACCATCGGGGCCACCAACCAGGGCATGGTCGCGGGCGACCTCGTCAACACGGCCAGCCGGCTGCAGTCGGTCGCCCAGCCTGGCACCGTCCTCGTCGGAGAAGCGACCCATCGGGCAGCGAGCCGCGCGATCGCCTTCGAGGAGGTGGGCGGGCAGCTCCTCAAGGGCAAGACCAGTCCCGTGCCGGCGTGGCGCGCACTCCGGGTCGTCGCCGAGGTCGGCGGACGCAATCGGTCCGAGACGCTGGAGGCTCCGTTCGTCGGCAGGGATGAGGAGTTCCGGCTCCTCAAGGATCTCTTCCACGCGACGGGGCGCGAGAAGCGTGCGCGGCTCGTTTCCATCATCGGTCCCGGCGGGATCGGTAAGTCGCGGCTTGCATGGGAGTTCAGCAAGTACACCGACGGCCTCATGGAGACGACGTACTGGCACGTCGGCCGCTCGCCGGCCTATGGCGAAGGGATCACCTTCTGGGCCCTCGGCGAGATGGTCCGTCGCCGCGTGGGCCTGGCCGAGACGGACGACGAGCCCACGACGCGGGCCAAGGTGGCCGAGACGCTGGCCACCTGGATCCCCGACGAGGACGAGCGGCGCTGGATCGAGCCCGCGCTGCTGGCGCTGCTCGGGATCGAGCGCGGGCGCGGCTCGGAACAGCTCTTCGGCGCCTGGCGCACATTCTTCGAGCGACTCGCCGCGAAAGGCACGGTCACCCTCGTCTTCGAGGACCTCCACTGGGCCGACGCCGGTACCCTCGACTTCATCGACCACCTCCTCGAATGGAGCAAGAACGTCCCGATCTACGTCCTGACCCTCGCTCGGCCGGAGCTGATCGACAAGCGCCCCGATTGGGGCGCAGGGAAGCGCAACTTCATCTCGCTGTACCTCGAGCCGCTGCCGGAGGCAGCGATCCGCGAGCTCCTGCTTGGCCTCGTGCCGGGCCTGCCCGAGCCCGTGGTCCGCGCGATCGTCGCCCGCGCCGACGGGATCCCGCTTTATGCGGTCGAGACCGTCCGGATGCTCGTCGCCGACGGCCGGCTCGAGCAGCGCGACGGCGCCTACATACCGATCGGGGACCTGCGGACCCTGGCTGTGCCGGAGACGCTCACGGCGCTGATTGCCTCGCGGCTCGACGGGCTCGCCCCGGAGGACCGCGCGCTCGTGCAGGACGCGGCGGTCGTCGGCCAGAGCTTCACCCTTGCGGGCGTGGCCGCCGTGTCCGGGATCTCAGAGGCCGCCCTCGAGCCTCGCATGCGAGGCCTTGTCCAGCGCGAGCTCCTGGCGCTCGACGCGGACCCGCGGAGCCCGGAGCGGGGCCAGTACGCGTTCGTCCAGGCGCTCATCCGCGAGGTCGCGTACAACACCTTGGCGAAGCCCGACCGCAAGGTCCGCCACCTCGCGGCGGCGCGGTTCTTCGAGGCGCTCGGCTCGGACGAGCTGGCCGGAGCGCTCGCAAGCCACTATCTCGCCGCCCACCTCAACGCGCCGGACGGTGCGGAACGCGACGCGCTCGCCGGACAGGCGCGGATCGCCCTCAGGAGCGCGGCCGAGCGGGCCGCCGCCCTCGGCGCCCACGAGCAGGCCGTGGCCTTCCTCGAGCAGGCCCTGACGGTGACGTCGCGGCCGGCCGACCAGGCGGAGCTCCTCGCGCGGGCCGGATTCTCCGCGATGAACGCCGGGCACACCAGCCAGGCCGACTCGCTCCTTCGTCGCGCGCTCGTCCTCCATCGCGAGCGCGGCGACCGGCTCGGCGCTGCGGGCGTGGCGACCTCGCTCGGCTGGACGCTGATTCATGGACGGCGGCTCGACGACGCGCTTGCCGTGCTGGTGCCCGCCGCGGAGGAGTTCGGCGACCTGTTCCCGGATCCCGCCGCCGTCGCGCTCGAGGGTCAACTCGCGCGCGCGTACTTCCTGCACGAGGAGACGGGCCGCTCGCTCGAGGTGGTGGAGCGCGTCCTCGCTGCCGCCGAGCATGCGGACCTTCTCGACGTGCTCGCCGACGCCCTCGTGACCAAGGGATCAGCGCTCGCCAACCTGGGCCGGTTGCGCGAGGGCATCGGCGTCATCGAGATCGGCGAGAGGATCGCCCGGGCACACGAACTAACGGTCACGCTCGTTCGCGCCCTGAACAACCGCTCGGCGATGCTGCGCGATGTCGACCGCAGGGCCGCGGCCGAGGCCGCCCGCGACGGCCTGGCGCTCGCCCGCCGGATCGGGTCCCGTCCGGGCCTGTACGCGTGCCTCAGCGGCGTCGGCGATTACGAGTTCGCCTGCCTCGGCGACGCCGATGCGGCGCTGGCAACGTTCGAGAGCGGCCTTGGGGACGAGACGGACTCCGGCGATCGGCTCCAGCTCCTTGGCGGCGTGTTCCTCATCCGCGCCATCCGCGGCGAGGACGTCTCCGCGATTCTTCGCGAGATGGAGGGCCTGGCGGCCACGGTGTCCGATCCGCGCTTCGGCGGATCCCCGGAGCGAGCCCTGCTCGCTCTTCTCGATGGCCGGTACGGCGCCGCACGCGACGGCTGGCGGGCCGCCGTGAAGACCCTGGAGACTGCAGTCGAGAACCATGCATGGGCCGCCCGCGCCGCGCTCTGGGCCAGGAGTGCGCTCGAAGCCGGGGCGGACCTCGCGGCGATCGTGGCGACCGGCCTTCACGCTCCGGTCATCGACCGACACCGGCAGGTTGTCGAGGCCGGGATCACCGCCCTCGACGGCCGATCCGACGATGCGCTGGCGCTGTATCAGGACGCACTGCGCGGCTGGGCCGACCTCGGCATCACGTTCGAGGAAGCGATGACCGGGCTGGACATGGCGACGCTCCTCGACCCGACGATCCCGAGGGTCCGCGCGGCCGCCGAACGGGCCCGGGCGATCTTCGCGGGGCTGCGGGCGACGAGGCTGCTGGAGCTGCTCGACGAGGCGACCGGGCGCGCGACTTCGCCCGAAGCGTCATCGACTGGCGCTCCCTCCCAGGCGCACGGCGCGTCCTCCCCCGCGCACGGCGCGTCCTCCAGGGCAGAACGCGTGGTTCACCGCCCGTCCTGACACGGGCGGGCTGCGCACGGACCCGGCCGCGGGCCGCTCGAGCCCGATGGCGGCCAACTCGGCGTACCGACGGCCAACTATCTGGGAACCCCTTCGGCCCGGCAGCGCCCGCTAGCCTGGTCTGGCGGCGCTGAGCACGAACGCGGCGACCCGGTCCAGCACGTCGTCGAGGTCCGCGGCCAGCCCGTGACCCTGGCGTGGGTACGTGACGAGCTCCGCGGTCGGGAGCCGTTCCGCGACCGCCCGCTGGAGCAGGGACGGCTGGGCGAACGGGTCCGACGTCCCGGACAGCAGGATCACCGGGCAGGTGAGCCGCGGCCAGTGGGCGGTCCGTGCGTCCCAGTCGTCCGGGCGTCCGGGAGGGTGGAGCGGGTACGAGAGCAGGACGAGCGCGATCGGTGGCCGGCCCGCGTCGCACGCATCCGCGGCGGCGAGGCTCGCGACGCGGCCCCCGAACGAGTGGCCGCCGACGGCGATCGGTGGCATTCCTTCGATTCGGGTCCCGGACGTGATCCGCGGCCCGGCGGCGATGCCTCTTCCGTCGGCCGCCAGCCCCGGTCCGGCACCCGCGAGGTCGCCGGCCAGCAGCGCCGCGAACAGCGGGACGGCGCGTTCGGCGCGCCCTTTCGGGAGGTCGATCGCGCGGGCATCGATCCCGCGGGCACGGAGGCCAGCGACGTGCGGCGCCATCGTCGCTGCCGATCCGGACGCCCCGTGACCGAGCACGACGATCGGGGCTCCCCGGACTGGTTGCATGCCCGGCACGATAGCGCCCCGGGCGGATCGCGGGAGGCTGTGCCCTACTGGGTCGGGCTGGTGGGGGCGGCCGGCAGGACGACGATCAGGAGGGCGCGCGGCGAGCCGGCGATGCCTGCCGTGCTCACGACAACGACCTGGTCGCCGGACGAGAGGTCGGAGAGAGCCGCCTTGGCGCGATCCTTCCGGACCCGGGTCGAGGCGTCCGTCGCGACCGTGACGCTTGCGCCGCCTGCCTCCAAGATCGTGATCGACCCGGCGGGCAGAGCCGTGATCGTGCCGTGGTCCAGCTCGAACGTCCGGATGCCGGTGCCCGGGCGATCGACAGTCACCGTCGCGTGGACCAGCTGCTTCCAGCGCGCGAACCGCCGGATCCGCCGGCCCACCAGGCCCGCCGGCCTGGCGGTCGCGTCAGGCGCCGCGAGACCCGCCGTGTCGGATGGGCTGGCCAGGTCGAAGGCGGCGAGGGCCGCGTCCACGGCGTCGGCCGTCCGCAACGGTGGCAGTGTCAGACCGCCGGCTCGAGCGCCTCGACGAACTGGCTGTTGTAGAGGTCGAAGTAGAAGCCGCGCTTCGCCAGGAGCTCGTCGTGGGTGCCCTGTTCCACGATGCGGCCGTGGTTCATGACCAGGATGACATCCGCGTCGCGAATCGTGGACAGCCGGTGGGCGATCACGAACGCCGTCCGGCCCTTCATGAGGCCGGCCATCGCCTTCTGGACCAGGACCTCGGTGCGGGTGTCCACCGAGCTGGTCGCCTCGTCGAGGATCAGGATCTCGGGATCGGCGAGGAAGGCTCGCGCGATCGTCAGGAGCTGCCGCTCGCCCTGCGACAGGTTCGAGGCCTCGTCGTCGATCAGCGTGTCATAGCCATGGGGAAGCGCCCGCACGAAGTGGTCGACGTGAGCCGCCTTGGCGGCCGCCACGATCTCGTCCTCGGTTGCGCCCTCGCGGCCGTAGGCGATGTTCTCTCGGATCGTGCCGCCGAACAGCCAGGTGTCCTGTAGGACCATCCCGAACGTCTGGCGCAGGTTCTCCCGGGTGAGTTCGCGGGTGTCGATCCCGTCGACCGTGATCCGCCCGCCGTCGATCTCGTAGAAGCGCATGAGCAGGTTGACCAGGGTCGTCTTGCCGGCGCCCGTCGGGCCGACGATCGCCACGGTCTCCCCCGGCTCCACGACCTCGTTGAGCTCATCGATGAGGGGGACCTCGGGCTGGTATCGGAACGAGACGTTCTCCAGGACCACCCGGCCGAGGGCGTGCGTGAGCACGTTCGGCGCCTCGACGTCCTGGCTCTCCTCCGCCTCGTCGAGAAGCTCGAAGCCGCGCTCCGCGGACGCCACGGTCGACTGGAGCACGTTCATGATGCTGGCGACCTGCGTGATCGGCATCGTGAACTGCCGCGAATACTGGATGAAGGCCTGCACGTCACCGAGGGTGATCTGCCCGGACGCGACCTGGATGCCGCCGATGACGGCGATGGCCACGTAGTTGAGGTTGCTCACGAAGTTCATCGTGGGCTGGATGACGCCCGAGATGAACTGGGCCCGGAAGCTGGCCTGGTAGAGCCGCTCGTTCTCCTCGTCGAACCGCCGGATCGCGTCCTCCTGGTGGCCGAAGACCTTGACCAGGTTGTGCCCGGTGTGGCTCTCCTCGACGTGCCCGGTCAGGGTGCCGGTGCGCTCCCACTGGGCCGCGAACTGGCGCTGCGACTGGCGCGCGATCACGACGGTCACGACCATCGCGACCGGCAGCACGAGGAGCGAGATCACCGCCAGCAGCGGGCTGATCGTCAGCATCATGAAGAGCACGCCGATGATCGTGAAGATCGACGTGATGATCTGCATCAGGCTCTGCTGGAGAGTGTTGGCGATGTTGTCGATGTCGTTGGTCACCCGGCTCAGGATGTCGCCGTGCGGGTGGCTGTCGAAGTACGTGAGCGGGAGGCGCCCCAGCTTTCGGTCGACCTCCTTGCGGAGCCGGTAGACCGTGCGCTGGGAGACGCCGGCCATGATGTAGTAGGAGAGCCACTGGAAGCCCGCGCTGATGAGGTAGATCCCGACCAGCAGGATCAGGATCTGCCCGACGGCCCCGAAATCAACGCCGACGCCGACGGTCACGTGCATGCCCGAGAGCATGTCGGCCACCTGCCCCTGCCCCTGGGTGCGGAGGATCGCCTCGGCCTGCGCCTGCGTCGTGCCGGCCGGCAGGAACTGGCCCAGCGTCTTGCCGATCAGCCCGTTGAAGAGCTGGTCCGTGGCGCCGGCCATGATCTTCGGCCCCGACACCGTGAGGATGACCCCCACGATCGCGAGCGCCATCACGACCAGGATCTTGGGCGCCTCCGGCCGGAGCTCGCCCATCAGGCGCCGGATCGAGCCGCGGAAGTCGCGTGCCTTCGCGGCCGGCGCCCCCATCATGCCGTGCCCGGGCCCGAAGCCGGGGCCCATCCCGCCGCGACGCGGCGGGCCGAAGCCGGGTCGGGCGGCGCCCGGTCGCATCGGGCCGCTCACGCCGCTTCCTCCGCGGAGAGCTGCGAGAAGACGATCTCGCGGTAGGTCTCGCAGCGTTCCATGAGCTCGGCGTGCGTCCCGACTCCGGCGATCTCGCCGGCGTCGAGGACGACGATCTGGTCGGCGTGCATGATCGTGCCCACCCGCTGGGCGACGATGATCACCGTCGCGTCGACGATGTCCTCGCGGAGGGCCGCGCGGAGCAGCGAGTCGGTCTTGAAGTCGAGCGCAGAGAAGCTGTCGTCGAAGACGAGGATCTGCGGCCGCTTGACGAGCGCCCGGGCGATCGCGAGCCGTTGACGCTGACCGCCGGAGACGTTCGTCCCGCCCTGGTCGATTGGAGCGTCGAGCCCCCCCTGCATCTCGGCGACGAACTCCCGCGCCCGGGCGACCTCGAGCGCATGCCACAGGTCGGCGTCCGTTGCCTGCTCGTTCCCGTAGCGCAGGTTGGTGGCGACCGTTCCCGAGAAGAGGAACGCCTGTTGGGGGATCAGGCCGATGAGGGCCCAGAGATCCTCCTGGCGCATCGACCGGACGTCGATCCCGTCGACGAGGACCGTGCCCTCGGTCGCGTCGTAGAAGCGAGGGAGCAGGTTGATCAGGGTGGACTTGCCGC
>JADGQH010000121.1 GCA_017881985.1 Chloroflexota bacterium
CGAGGGAAGACCGTGGCAGATGAGCGCGTTCTCGTCACCGGCGGCACGGGCTGCATCGGCTCGTGGGTCGTCCGGAACCTGGTCCGGGAGCACGTCCCCGTCCTCGTCCTGACCTCGAGCGAGCGGCGCCAGCGCCTCGAGCTCATCCTGACCGACGCGGAGCTCGACCGGATCAGCTTCGTGACCGGCGACATCCTGGACCTCGAGACGCTCGACGCCGCGGCGAGGCAGCACGGGATCAACCGGATCATCCACCTGGCCGGGATGCAGTTCCCGTTCTGTGCCGCCGATCCGATCAGGGGCGCCCTGGTCAACGTCGCCGGCACGGTCACCGTCTTCGAGCTTGCCAGGCGCCTCGGGATCGGACGGGTCGTCTATGCGAGCAGCGCGGCCGTGTACGGGCCGAAGAGCCACTACCCGGAGGCGATCCTGGGCCCCGACGCGGCGTTCTTCCCCACCTCGCATTACGGCGTCTACAAGGTCGCCAACGAGCAGACGGCGCGGGTCTACTGGCAGAACGACGGGATCGCAAGCATCGGGCTGCGGCCGCACTCCGTGTACGGCCCGGGTCGAGACCAGGGCGTGACCTCGAAGCCGACGGTGGCCATGATCGCGGCCGCCGCCGGGCGCCCATACCACGTCAACTTCAACGGCCGGTACCAGTTCCAGTTCGCCGATGACGCGGCCAAGGCGTTCCTCCGGGCGGCCCGCGCCCCGTTCGAGGGTGCCGCCGTGTACAACATCGGCGGCAGCGCCTCCAGCGTCAGCGACATCATCGAGTGCATCGTGGCGATCGAGCCCGCCGCCCGCGGCCGGATCACGTTCGACGACCAGCCGCTCGCACTCCCCGAGGCCTTCGACGGCCGCCAGATCGTCGATGCGCTCGGCGCGTACGCGGAAACCCCGCTCGACGAGGGCGTCCGCCGCACCATGGACTGCTACCGGTCCGCCCTCCGCAGCGGCGCGCTGGACGAGGCGTATCTCGACCGGGTGCTCGCCTGAGCATGCGGAGGAATTGAGATGGACCTGACGGCTGCGCTCCTCGACGCCGGCGTCGTGCCGGTGATCACGCTGGCGCGTCCGGAGCAGGGCGTGCGGGTCGCCGAGGCGCTCCTGGCGGGCGGGCTGACGTGCGCGGAGATCACCTTCCGGTCCGACGCCGCTGCGGCTGCCATCGAGATGATCCGCTCACGCGTGCCCGCGCTCCTCGTCGGGGCGGGCACGATCCTCACTACCGCGCAGGCCGACGCGGCGATCACGGCGGGCGCGTCGTTCCTCGTCGCGCCGGGGTTCAACCCCGCGATCGTCGACCACGTGCTCGGCCGGGGCATCCCGATGCTGCCCGGGGTCTGCACGCCGAGCGAGATCGAGCAGGCACTCGCGCGCGGCCTCCACCTGGTGAAGCTCTTCCCGGCGGCGGCGATGGGCGGCGTTGCCTACCTTCGTGCGCTCGCGGGTCCGTATCCGATGGTGCGCTACGTCCCGACGGGCGGAATCACGGCGGGCGACGTTGCCGGCTACCTCGCGCTACCCTCGGTCGTCGCCGTCGGCGGAACCTGGCTGGCGGCCGGCGACCTCGTCGCCGCCGGCGCATGGGAGACGATCAGGGGCTTGGCAGCGGAGGCGGCGGCGATCGTCGGGCGGGCGCGAAGCGCCGACGCTGCCATCGGCGGGCCCTCCGGCGCACCTCGGCCCCGGTAGGATCTGCGTCGTGCCGCCGGGCACGCTGGTGCACGACCAAGGGATCGGAGCGCGCGGATGGATGTGACGGTTCGGGAAGCGGTGCCGGATGACTGGCAGGAATGCGGGCGGATCTGCTACGAGGCGTTCGCGACGCTCGCGGCGCGCCACGGATTCCCGCCCGACTTCCCGACGGTCGCGGCGGCGGCCGAGCCGATCCGGTGGCTCATCAACCACCCGCGAATCTACGGGGTCGTGGCAGAGGGCGGCGGGCGCATCCTCGGCAGCAACTTCCTCGACGAGCGCTCGTTCATCTCCGGACTCGGGCCGATCAGCGTCGATCCCACCACGCAGGACCACCGGGTGGGCCGCGCGCTGATGGCCGCCGTGCTCGCCCGGGCCGCGGAGCGTCGCGCCCCGGGCGTCCGGCTCATCCAGATCGCCTACCACAACCGGTCGCTGAGCCTGTACGCGAAGCTCGGCTTCGACGTTCGCGGCTCGTTTGCCGCGATGTACGGAAAGCCCCTCGGGATCACGTTTCCCGGCTACGAGGTTCGCGTCGCGACGAGCGCCGACGAAGCCGCGTGCAATGCCCTGTGCGTCCGCGTGCACGGCCACGACCGGGCGGGAGAGGTCGGCGAGGCGATCGCCGACGGCAAGGCCATGGTGGTGGAGCATCTCGGGGGCATCACGGGCTACACGACCGGCATCACCTACTTCAGCCACTCGGTCGCGGAGACGAACGACGACCTCCGGGCGCTCATCGGCGCGGCCGCCGACTTCGGCACGCCCGGCTTCCTGGTCCCGCTCGCCAACACCGAGCTCTTCCGCTGGTGCCTGTTCAACGACCTGCGCGTCTTCTTCGTCGTGAACATGATGACGACCGGCATCTACCAGGTGCCCGCCGGCGCGTTCATGCCGTCCGTGGGCTACTGAGGGTGACGGGCTGCCCGTCGGGGCTGGGCAATCCGCCCGGCCGGCCGGGCGCGACCGTCAGAACGAGACGAGCATCTGCCAGATGAACGTGGCGCCGGCGGAGTCGGCCGCCTCCCAGACGCGCTGCGCGAGCTCCTCGCTGCCCTCGATCGGACCCTCCAGCTCCGCCCTTCGCTCGTCCCACGAGACGCACACGCCGGGCTGGTGCCCGGTCGTCGCCGGGACGCCCGCGGTTCGGGTGACCGTCGCCGGCACCACACGCAGCGGCTCCGGAGACACGTCCGGCTCGTCGTAGCTGCCGAACTCGCGCGTCGCCTCGACCAGGGCCCGCATGTTCTCGGGGCTCGTGTCGTTCTGCATGATCGCGCTGGCGTCCATGATGTAGCCGCCGTCCCTGCCGATCGTCTCGATGAGCGTCCGTACCTCCTGACGCACCTGCCCGGGCGTGCCCATCGCCAGCGTCACGTTGTTGACGCCGCCGCTGAGGGCGAACTTGTCGTGCAGCGTCCGATGGGTCAGCAGCGGCGTGCCGCGGTCGATGTGGTAGACGATGCTGCGGTCGGGCAGCTCGCGGAACGCGTCGAGGTGGGCGTCCCAGTTGCCCTCCGCGTAGAACATGGTCTGGTGGCCGTTACGCCACAGCTCCTCGATCAGCGGCTTCACCGTCGGCCAGTAGTGGGAGGCGAACTGGTCGGGCCGAACGAAGGGCACGCAGCCGCGATGCATCCAGTAGCCGATCGGCAGCTGGGATGACGGGTCGGCCGTTCCAGCCGCCAGCCAGTAGAGGTGCGGCATGAGCGCCTCGCATGCCTTCAGCACCTTCTCGGGCTGCGTGAACATGTCCATCGTCAGCCCGACGTAGCCGCGCAGCTTGTCGCCGATGATGTCGAAGGGAGCCTTGAAGATCCCCGAGATGGCGCCCGGTATGCCGGCCTCGCTGCGCAGCCGCGCGACGTGCGGTCCGAACGCGTTGAAGTACTCGGACATGGCCATCGCCGCCGACACGAGCGCCACGTTGTGGCGAAACGTCACCGGCTCCCCCGCCGCCGCGATCCGTCGGGTTGCGCGCGGCAGCCACACCTCGTAGAGGAAGGCGACCGGGTCGTCGATCAGCCGGTCGTACTCATCCTCGCGCATGAAGGCGGCGTCTTCCGGCGGTTCGCGGTACTGGAAGCCGTTGTTCGGCGGCACGTCCACGCCCGGCACGCCGTAGTACCTGACGGTCGCGGCATCGGTGATGCCCGTCCAGACGTACACCATGCTGGCCGGCACCGCGTCCCAGTCGTAGTCCTCGCTGCACCGGACCATCGCCTCGAACGCGTCCGGGTAGTGCTGCGTCAGCTGCTGGCACGTATAGCCCGCGTGGCGTCCCGTGAACTCCGCCGCGAACGGCCGGATCGGCACGCGATCCGGCTTCCCGTTGTTCAGCGCCGTCACGTATCGCCGCAGCCTGGCCTGGTAGAGCGCCTCCAGGTCCTGGCTCATCCCGATCGCCTAGGACTCCGACGTGACGCGCGTGTAGGCGGCCGCGACGACCACGATGATCGAGCCGAAGACAACCTGGCGCGTCGGTTCGGGCAGCCCCAGGACCGTCAGCAGCGCGGTGAGCACGGTGAGGATGAGCGCACCGACGATCGTGCCGCCGAAGCCGCCGCGGCCGCCGAGGATCGAGGTTCCGCCGATCACCGCCGCCGCGACGGCGGGCAGGAGCGACGTGTCGACGAGCGACACGCTGGCGGTGTTGGTCAGACCCGAGATGAGCAGGCCGGCGATCGCCGCCATGACTGCCGAGATCACGTACAGCACGATCAGGACCTGCCATGCCCGGGTTCCCGACAGCCGCGCGGCGACCGGGTTGTCGCCGATCGCGTACAGGAGCCGGCCATATCCGGTTCTCCGCAAACCGAGCAAGATCAGGAGCGTCAGCGGGATGAAGACAAGCAGGTTGTAAGGAACGACCTGTGCCAGGGTGCTGCTCCCGATCCAGCGGAGCGAGTCCGGCACGCCGGCGCCCGTCTGCACCATCTGCAGCTGCCAGACGTTCGAGAGGCCCAGCACCACGAAGCTCATCCCCAGGGTCATGATCAGCGGGTGCACGCGGAACACGCCGACGCCGATGCCGGTGAGCAGGCCCGCCAGGGCGGCGGCGGCGAGGGCCACGATGATGCCCTCGGCGACGCCGCCGGGGCTGTGGACGAGCGTGGCGGTGACGAACCCGGCCATGGAGCCGATCGCGGCGACGGAGAGGTCGATCCCGCCGGTCAGCATCGTCAGCGTCTGGCAGCCGGCGAGGATCGCGAGCGGCACCGACGCCCTCACGATCACGCCGGTCCACTCCGGGCTGACGATGCCCGGATCCGCCAGCTCGATGACCAGGACGAGGATCGCGAGCAGCCCCATCAACGGGACGATCGGCCGGTCGCGCAGGAGACGGCGCCAGGTGACCGCAGTTAGCCACTTGTTCGCGCGAGCTGATGCGTTCATCGGCGGGCCCGCCGGCTCTCGAGGACGCTGCCGAGGATCAGCACCCCGATGAGGATGACGCCCTGGGCGACAAGCGCGAAGTTCGGGTCGAAGCTCAGGAAGGTCATGTCGTTCTGGATGATCTGGAGGACCATGACGGCGACGACCGGGCCGAACACGCCACCCCGGCCGCCCGCAAGGCTGACACCGCCGAGAACAACGGCTGCGACGCTTTCCAGGGTGTAGGGCCCCGGGACCGGCGTCCCGATGCTGGTGCTCGCCGTGAGCGCCAGGCCGCCTACGGCTGCGAACAGGCCGGTGAGCGCGTACGCGACGATCTTCGTGCGGCCGATGGGGACGCCGCTCCGGAAGGCAGCCAACTGGTTGCTGCCGACCGCGTAGAGCGACAGGCCCATGCGCGACCTGGCGATCGGAATCCAGATGACCGCGACGACGATCACGAGCACGATCGCCGCCTTCGGGATCCACGGGTTGCCGAAGGGTCCGATCACGAGATTCATCAGCCATGGCGACGCGGCGCCGCCCGGGGCGGCCCGGACGAGCAGGGCGAAGCCCGCCCAGACGAATGACATGGCAAGCGTGACGACGATGTCCGGCACGCGTGTGACGACGACGAGCGCGCCGTTGATGGCACCCAGCACGAGGCCGAGGACAAGGACGCCGGCGACGACGGCGAGGCCGAACTCGGCGCTCTGGCCATCCATCAGCGTGGCGGCGATGACGCTCGTGAGCGCCATCATCGAGCCGATCGAGAGGTCGATCCCGCCCGCGATCACGACGACCGCCTGGGCGACTGCGGCGAAGCCGAGCGGCAGGATCGAGATCCCGAGCCCCTGGATCCCCGCCACGCCATAGCTTGGCTGGATGATCTTGGTGAACACGAGCAGGATCGCGAGGAGCCCGACAAGCCCGATCGCCCAGGAGCTCCGCTGGGCCCACGACATGACCGTCCGTGCCGGATTGGCGGGCGGCGCTCCGACGGGGGCCGTCACGGCGCTCATCTGGAGGTCTCCGGGTCAGCCTGCTCGGGTGGGGCGGCCTCGGCGCCCGGCCCATTCGCGGCATCCGACGCGCGGGGCGCGACCGTCTCCGCCGCGACCGTCTCAGCCGCGACCGCCTCCGGCATCGCCGCGTCGGACCGCAGGTGGTATGCGGCCCGCAGCAGGGTTGCCTCGTCCGCGTCCGTGCCGCTGATCTCCTCGACCACCCGACCGCCGAAGATCACGATCGCGCGATCGCACACGAGCTGCACCTCCTTCAGCTCAGAGGTGTAGAGGAGCACCGCCGCGCCGGCCTCCGCGAGGTCCCGGAGCAGGAGGTAGATCTGCTGCTTGGTCCGAATGTCGATGCCGCGCGTCGGGTCGAAGCACAGCATGGTCCGGACGCCGCCGGCGACCCAGCGGGCGATGGTCACTTTCTGCTGGTTGCCGCCGGAGAGCCGTCGGACCTCGTTCCCGGCCCGGGCGTCGATCTGGAGCCGGCTGACCGCCGCATCGACCGTCTCGCGCTCGGCTCGGAGGTCGATCAGCCCCCACCGTCGGACCCGCGTTGTGAAGGGCAGGGCGATGTTCTCCCGCACCGACCGCTGCATGAGAAGGGCCTCCGCGCGGTCCGCTGCGACGTACACCAAGCCGGCCCGGATTGCGTCGGCTGGATGACGGAACGAGGCCGCCGAGCCGTCCACGAGGAGCTCGCCACTGCTCGGGCGCTGCGAGCCGGCGAGGATGTCGAAGAGCTCGTCCTGCCCCTGGCCCTCGAGCGCCACGACCCCCAGCACCTCGCCCGGGTGGAGCTCGAATGAGACGTCCTGCAGCTTCGTCCCGGAGGCGAGCCCACGGACCGAGATTCGAGGCGTCGTGACGCTCGCACGATGAGCGGCCGTCCGTCCGGCGACTGCGGGCATCTCGCCCGCGATCTGGCCCAGCATGAGCTCGATGATCCGCTCCTCGGAGCCCGGCGTCACGTCGACGACCCCCACGGTCTCACCTTCGCGAAGCACGGTCGCCCGGTCACAAACGGAGGCGATCTCGATGAGTCGGTGCGAGATGAAGATGATCGAGCGATCGCCGCCTCGGTGGCTGGCGACGGCCTCCAGGACGCGCTGGGTCAGGTTCGCTGGCAGGGCCGCCGTCATCTCGTCGAGCATCAGGACGTCGGGCTCGATCGCCAGGGCACGGGCGAGGTCGACGATGCGGAGCGTCGCCAGGGGCAATCGTCGCGCCATGCTCGACAGGTCGAGGTTCTCGATGCCGAGCTGGGTGAGCCAGTGGCGGAACGGCTCCAGCGGCGTGTCGGTGAGGCGGAGGTTGGCCCGGATGTCGAGGTCCGGGATGAGCGACGGCTCCTGGTAGACGGAGACGAGGCCGCCCCGGCGCGCCTCGCCAGGGGAGTGGACCGTTCGCTCGCGTCCGCGGACCGCGATCCTGCCGGAGTCCGGATGGACGGCGCCCGTGAGGATCTTGACCAGGGTGCTCTTGCCGGCGCCGTTCGCGCCCATGAGCGCATGGACCTCGCCGGGACGCACGGCGAGCGAAGCCGCCTTCAGGGCCACGACCGCGCCGTAGATCTTCGAGACGTCGGTGGCCTCGAGCAGGAGGCCGGTAGCGGTGGCAGTCATCGGTACCAATGCTTGGGGAGATCCGCAGGGGACGCCGGTGCGACCGGCGTCCCCTGCGTTGGCTGCGAAGCGCGGTAGCTGGCTACGCGCCCTTGCAGGAGCTCGGGACGGTATTGGGATCGTACGTGGTCCAGTCCGGGATCGCGAGGCTGAGCGGCCACAGCGGATCCATCCCCGGGACGGAGACCCACGCCTTCAGCCCCGCCTTGCCGGCGTCGGTGAGGTTGTCGAGGAGCTGCGGGTCCAGCAGCACCGTGTTTGGCTTGGCGCCGGCGGTCGCCGTGACCGTGTCGCCGTTGAGGAGCTTGAGCGCGAGGGTGATGCCCGCGCCGCCCACGGAGGCCGTGTTGGTCACGGCCGCGCCCTTGAGGCCCGGGAAGCCGGTGGGATCGAGGAGCTGGGCGACGAAGCCGCCGATGTCGGCATCGGCGATCGGCACGAACGGCTTGTTGGCGGCCTTGATCGCGTCGACGATCTGCTTGCCCATGCCGGACGCCCAGATGCCCTGGATCTTGTCGTACTGACCGCTCTGGATGAAGTCGTTGGTCAGCTGGGTCGTCTTCGCGGGATCCCAGCCCGTGAACACGCCGTCAGCGGTGGGGACGACCTTGATGTTCGGGTACTGCTTGAGGATGTTCTTGAACCCGATGTCGCGGTCGTTGTCGGCCGGGTGGCCGGCGAGACCGCGGGTGTACCAGACCGTGCCGGTGCCGCCCATCTGGTCGAAGAGCCACTTGGCGCCGAGCTCGGCGTACTTCACCTGGTTGTTGGTCAGGTTCCAGGTGGTGGGGTCGGTGACGTTGGCGTCGACCGAGACGGTCACGATGCCAGCGGCCTTGGCCTCAGCGAGAGCCGGGTTGAGCGCCGAGGGGTCGTTCGGGTTGAAGACGATCGCGTTGACGTTCTTCGCGATCAGGCTCCGGATGTCGGACAGCTGACCGGCGGCGTCGGTGTTGCGATGGATCACGGTGAGGTTCGAGACTGCGCCCGAGGCCTTGGCCTGGGCCTTGGCGGTGCAGACCTGCTCCTCGCGGAACCCGTTGCCCACGCTACCGCCGTTCGAGTACCCGATGGTGTACTGCTTCGCCGCCGCACTCGCGGCAGCGGACGGGGCCGCGGCCGACGCCGCAGCAGACGCCGCAGGTGTCGGCGTGGCGCTGCCGGAGCAGGCCCCGACGATGACCGCGATCGCGGCCAGCGCGGCCACGCTCCGGGTAAGACTGGTTCGCTTCATGAAACTGGACTCCTCCATCCTCCGACCAGGCGCTCTCATCTGGAGCGCCGGCCGAGCCGTGTCGCTGCGTCGCTCTCGCGTGATCGCCGGACTA
>JADGQH010000122.1 GCA_017881985.1 Chloroflexota bacterium
AGGCGTGGCCTGATGGCCGGCGCGCAGCGACCCGGCCAGTACCGGCCGGACGAGCTCGACGCCGCCGACCTGGGGCCCGGCATCGAAGCCGAGCTGCTCGGCGCGGCTCGCGACCTCGAGTGGCTCGCGCTGCGCGAGGATGTCGGCCCGGGTCCCGACTTCGTGGAAACGGTCATGGCCGCCGTGAGCCGTGAGCCGGCCCCACGGCCTGTCGCCGCGGCGCTCGGTGCCGCTCGTCGTCGAAGCCCGCTCGCCGCGCTCGCCGCCCTCGGCGATCTCTGGCGGGTCGCATTCACGGGCGGCCGCCCGCTGGCCGCACGCTTCCCGGCGATGGCGCTCGTCGTGCTGCTCGTCCTCGGTTCTGTCGGCGTCGGAGCGGTCGGCGCCGGGGCGCTGGCCGGATTGCTGGGCCGGGCCCCGGAGGCGACCCCGGCGCTCTCGCCCTTGCCCCCCGCGTCCTCCGCGCCAGACCTTGCCGCCAGCACCTCCCCGTCGGCTTCGCCGGCCGACAGCGAATCGCCGGAGCCGAGCGGGCAGCCCGAGGCGTCCGGGAGTCCCGAGCCCTCCGGCTCCCCCGAGCCGTCCGGAACTCCTGTCGCGACGCAGGACCACCCGGCGCGACCGACGAGCACACCGCGACCGACGAATCGCCCGACGCCGGCAGTGACGAGCACGCCCGAGCCAACCCCGACGCCAACCGCAACCCCAACGCCAAATCCAACACCATCGCCGAGCGCGATCGCGAGTCCGAGCGGCACGCCGCGACCATCCGAGACGCCTGATCCAACGCCCTCCTTCAGGCCCGGCCCCACCCGCACGCCCACGCCGACGCCGACCCCCGGGCAGGGTGGCGGGTAGGCGCGGGACGTCGGGCGATCCGCGCGCATCGAGTGGGATCCGCGCGATGACGGCCGGCCCTGCTAGGCTGGTTCCGTGCTCGCCGTCGTCGGTTCGCCATGCTTCCGACCCGCGCTGACGCCCGGCACCGCGGGTGACGCAGGCGGGCTCGCGGCGGGCATCGCCCGGGCGGCCGCCGCCGTCGGTGCCGAAGTGCAGCTGATCGGGAAGGTCGGCGACGATCCATCCGGCGACGCGGTGCTCATCGCGCTTGGCAGGGGCGGCGTCGGACACCTCGCGCTGCTGCGGGACCCGGGCCGCGCGACCCCGATCGCATCGCCGCTCCTGCCGTTCGTCGACGGCGAGGATACGGATCCGATCGCCGCGCTCCTCGCGAAGGACGGCGCGGCTGCTCCCGACGAAACGGGCGAGTCTGAGGCTCCCCGGGAAACCGCAGGGCTCGCGATGGACCCCGCCGACATCTCGCTCGGGCTGCGCTACGTCCGCGAGTTCCGGGTGCTCGTCGTGGCGGATCCGCTCGACGAGCCGTCGTCCCTCGTCGTCGCCGACGCCGCCTCCTTCGCCGACGCCGCGCTCATCGTGATCGCCCCGCCAGGAGTGTCGACGCCGGTCGCCCCGGCATCCGCGATGATCCTCGAGGCGCCCGAGATCGACCCGGACGGGGCGTTCGCCGCGCTCGTCGGCCGCCTCGCTGCTGCCCTGGATCGCGGCGAGGATTCCGGGGAGGCATTTCGATCGGCTGCCTCGCAGGGTGGCTGGGAGCGCGCCGCGGGCTGAGCGAGCAACGGGCCGAGTGCGCGACGGGTTGCGCGCCAGCGCGCCTGCCCGCCAGCGGCCTCGGGGTCAGTCGAGGGTCAGCTGGCGCCCACCCGGCTCGGGGCCGAGCGGGCCCAGGGGCACGACGAGGTCGGGACCCTCGTTACGAGCGTTGTTCACACGCTTCGTCACGGGGTACCGGATCAGCAGGTCGTCAGGCGCGGGCCGCAGCAGGCCCAGAAGCGCCGCGGGGTCCGGGGCCGCGGGGTCCAGCCAGGCGCCCCAGTCCGCTGCCGAGAGGATCACCGGCATGCGGTCATGGATCGGCGCGAGCGTCGCGTTCGCGCTGGTCGTCACGATCGTGAAAGTGCGCAGCCATTCGCTTTCGGGATCGGCCGGGTCGCGCCAGGGCGACCAGAGCCCGGCGAACGCCATGGGCTCGCCGTCGGCCCGCCGAATCAGGTTCGGCTGGCGGATGGACTCGGCCACGCGCTCCCACTCGTAGAACGCGTCCGCGGGGACGAGGCAGCGCCGCTTCTGGAACGCGCTCCGGAAGGCGGCCGTCGTCGCGACGGTCTCCGCGCGGGCGTTGATCAGGCGGCTGCCGATCTTCGCGTCCTTTGCCCACGTCGGCAGCAGGCCCCAGCGGTAGGCAGCGAGCGCGCGACCCTCGTCGGGGCGCTCCACGACCACGAGGCCGGATTGCTGCGGCGCGAGGTTGAAACGGCCGCCGGGCGTCGCGGCCAGGTCGTCCGCCGCGAACAGCGCAGCGAGCTCCGCGCTCGGGCGCTGCTGGGTGAACCGGCCGCACATGGGCCGGAGTCTAGCAGCGGCGGCGGACGGCTCCGCCTTCTGCTACGGTCCTCCCGATGAGCGGACCCACCACGTCCAACCCGGAGATCGCGGGCCCCCTCGACCGCGGGACGGCGGAGGCGCTCCTCGCCCGAGCGGACGTGCTGCTGGCAGCAAGCGAGTTCGACGCCGCTCGCGCCCACTACGCGCGCCTGATCGGCTTCCCCGACCCGGCGATCACGGGCGCCGCGCTGCTCGGGACGGGCGAATCGCTCTACCGGCTCGACGACGAGGCCGGCGCGCTCTGGAGCTGGGAGCAGGTCACGCGCCTGCCGGAGAATCCCTCGGCCTACCCCGCATGGCGCCAGGTCGCCGCGGCCCGCGTCCGGGCCGGCTCGCTGCGGGCGGCCTTCGATGCCTACAAGGAAGCCGAGCGGCGCGCCCCGGCCCAGGACCGGGCGGAGATCGCGTCGCGCCTCGGCTGGCTCAGCAAGGAGCTCGGCGACTCGCGCGGCGCCGGCCGCTACTTCGCGCGAAGCCGCGGCCGTGATCGGACGCCGATCGTCAGCTACGCGATCCTGGGGATCACCGTCGTTGTCTCGTTCCTGGCGCTGCAGCCGGAGGGAAGCGACCTGCTGCGGCTGCTCGAGCTGGACAAGGGCCTCGGGAACGGGGAGTGGTGGCGACTCGTGAGCCCGGTGCTGGTCCACGGAAGCATCCTCCACCTCGCCTTCAACATGTACTTCCTGTACCTCGTTGGCCCGCTCGTGGAGCAGCTCTATGGCTCCGCCCGCTTCCTGGTCCTGTACGTGCTGACCGCCGCGACGGCGTCGCTGGCGAGCTTCCTGCTGGGTCCCGGGCCCAGCGTCGGGGCGTCCGGCGCGCTCTTCGGCCTGTGCGGCGTCCTGCTCGTCGGGCGGGCGCTCCATCGACCCGTGCTCCAGGGCCAGCAGCGGGCGATCATGAGCCAGATCGGATTCCTCGTCGTGATCAACCTCGTCTTCGGGTTCGGGTTCAACTCGCTCGGGGGCAACGTCGACAACTTTGCGCACCTCGGTGGTTTGGCCGGCGGGCTGTGGCTGGGCCTGCTGATCCCGCCGATCGGCACGTCCGACCTGCCGCTCGTGGGGCGGCGTTCCGGCGGCGGCATGCCGGGCTCCCGGACGTCCCAGGTCGACGCGGCGGGCACGACGGACAGCGCGGCGGTCGTCGCCGGGACGAACGCGGCGATCCGCGTGGGCGGGCTGGCCTTCGGGCTCCTGCGCTGGGCGGGCGTCGCGGCGCTCGTCGTGGTGGTCTTCGCAGCCGTCGTGCTCGGGGGCGGCAGGCACGCGTAGCGGCCGCTCCAAACCCCCATCGCGGAACCGGATCGCGATGTCCGATTCCCGCGAGCGCAGGCTCGCCGTCCGTGCGATCCTCCCGACATGACCGTTCCCCAGGACTTCGAGCATCGCTACCGCGCGGTCGCCAGCCGGGACTCCCGCTTCGACGGGTACTTCTTCCTGGGGGTGACCTCGACCGGCATCTACTGCCGGCCAAGCTGCCCGGCTCGCACGCCGCGACGCGAGCACGTGAGGTTCTACCTGACGGCCGCTGCGGCGCAGGCGGGCGGCTTCCGCGCCTGCAAGCGCTGCATCCCGGGCGCCGTCCCGGGCTCGCCGGAGTGGGACGTCCGCGGCGACGTCGCCGGCCGGGCGATGCGGCTCGTGGCGGACGGCGTCGTCGAGCGCGAAGGCGTCCCTGGGCTCGCGGGCCGGCTCGGCTACGGCGAGCGACAGCTCCGGCGGATCCTGCTGGCCGACCTCGGGGCGGCGCCGCTCGCGCTGGCCCGTGCGCAGCGTGCCCATGTCGCCAGGCTGCTGCTCGAGACGACCGACCTCGCGATCACGGAGATCGCGTTCGCAGCTGGGTTCGCCTCGCTGCGCCAGTTCAACGCCACGATCCGCGACGTCTTCGACGCCAGCCCGACGCTGCTCCGCGAACGACGCCGACGGGGCCGCGAAAGCCACGTCCCGAACCGCATGGAGATTCGCCTGGCCCGTCGCGCGCCGTTCGACTTCGGCACCCTGCTCGCATTCCTCGGCCCGCGCGCCATCCCGGGCGTCGAGGAGGTCGTCGGCGGCGCGTACCGACGCACGCTGCGACTGCCGCACGGGCCTGCGATCGTCGAGGTGGCCGACGACGGCACGGCCGTCCGGTGCCGGCTCGAGCTCAGCGACCCGCGGGACCTCGGGCCGGCGGTCGCGCGCGTGCGGCGGCTGCTCGACCTCGATGCCGACCCGGTCGCCGTCGACGACGTGCTCGGCCGCGACCCGGTGCTCGGCCGGCTGGTCCGCACGACGCCAGGGCGCAGAGCGCCCGGGGCGATCGATGGCGCCGAGCTCGCGATCCGGGCGGTCCTGGGCCAGCAGGTCTCGGTCGCTGCCGCGCGCACGGTCGCCGGCCGACTGACGCTGGCCGAGGGAACCGCGCTTGGAACGCCGAGCGGCGGCCTGACCCACCTGTTCCCGGAGCCGTCGCGGATCGCGGGTGCGCTGGATGCGAGCCTGCCGATGCCCGCGTCGCGTCGCCGAACCGTCCGGGCGCTCGCGGCCGCGCTCGCCGACGGGACGCTCCTGCTCGACGCGGGCGTCGACCGCGAAGCGGCGCTCGGTCTGCTCCGACGGCTCCCCGGCATCGGAGCGTGGACGGCCGGCTACGTCGCTCTCCGCGCGCTCGGGGACCCGGACGTGCTCCTCGCGGACGACCTCGGGGTGCGTCGGGCAGCCGCGTCGCTCGGCCTCCCTGACGACCCCGCGGCGCTCCGCGCACGGGGCGAACGCTGGGGCCCGTGGCGCTCCTACGCCACGCATCACCTTTGGGCGTCGCTCGCCTCGAGCGGCGCCGCCGGCACGAACGCCGGCACCGACCCCGTCCCCGCTGTACCCGAGGAGCTCGTTTCGTGATCGTCCATGCGTCCCACGCAACCCCCATCGGCCCGCTTCTGCTCGTCGGCGAGCGCGACCCTGCCGGCGGTGTCCGGCTCTCCGGCATCTACATGGAGCAGCATCGACACGGCCCGGCCGTGGATCCGTCCTGGTCCGAGGATTCGCCCGCGTTCGGCGAGGTCGTGCGCCAGCTCGACGAGTACTTCGAGGGGACGCGGGCGAGGTTCGACCTGCCGCTCGCTCCCGCCGGGACGCCGTTCCAGCGCCGCGTCTGGGCCGAGCTTGCCAACATCGCCCCGGGAACCACCGTCACCTACGGCGAGCTCGCCCGACGCGCCGGCCACCCCGGCGCCGCCCGGGCGGTCGGCGCGGCCGTCGGCCGCAACCCCATCTCGATCGTCGTGCCCTGCCACCGCGTCGTCGGCTCGGATGGGACCCTGACCGGCTACGCGGGGGGGGTCGCACGAAAGGCATTCCTCCTCGCATTGGAGGGCGCGCCGTCCGTCGTCCCTGCGGCGACCGAGGTCCCTGCGGCGACCGAGGTGGCCTCCCTTTGACGACGACCGAGGGCGCGACAGCGCAGGGATCCGGCCGCGGCTGGCTTCTCCCGTACCTGGGCGCGGCGCTCATCTGGGGCTGCTCGTTCCTGTTCATCAAGATCGGGCTGGAGGCGCTCTCGCCGATCCACGTCGCGTTCGGGCGCCAGGCGCTCGGCGCGGTGGCGCTCCTCGTCCTCGCTGCCGTGACGCGCGTACGGCTGCCCCGTGACCGCGGGACGTGGGCGCACCTGTTCGTCGTCGCGCTCCTCCTCAACAGCGTGCCGTCGACGCTCTTCGCGTTCGGCGAGACGCACGTCTCCTCCGTGGTCGCGGGAATCATCAACGCGGTCACGCCGCTCGCCACGATCCTGGCGATGTTCGTGGCATTCCGGTCCGACCGCCCGACCGCCGGCACCGTCGCCGGGGTCCTGCTCGGCTTCGCCGGGATCCTGGTGGTGGTCGGGATCTGGGACGGGGTCGGCAGCAACGAGGTCCTGGGCGTGCTGGCATGTCTCGGCGCGGTCGCCTGCTACGGGATCGGCTTCCCGTACATCCGGCGCAACCTCGCCCCGAGAGGCGAGCGGCCGCTCGCCCTGGCCGCCACCCAGATCAGCCTCGCGGCCCTGCAGCTCCTGCCCTTCGCGCTGCTCGACACGAGCCCGATCGGCGAGCTGACGCCGCGGGTCCTCGGGGCGATGCTGGCGCTCGGGGCGCTCGGGACCGGGATCGCCTACGTCTGGAACTTCCAGGTCATCGAGCGTGCGGGCGCCACCATGGCGAGCACGGTCACCTACCTCACGCCGCTCGTCGCGATCGGGGTCGGCGCATCGCTGCTCGGCGAGCCGGTGACGCTCAACCAGCCGCTCGGCGGCCTCGTCGTGCTGCTCGGTGTCGCGCTCGCGCAGGGCCGCCTCGCGCTCCGGACGGGGCGGCCGGCGCCCGCATAGCAGACCTCACACGGGTGGTCATCACCTGTGGGCGGTCATGTCCGCCCCGGGCGCCCACCGTCAGCCGGCCGTCTCCGCCATCTCGGCAACCGACTGCCCGAGGATGTCGCGCAGCCGGAGGAGCGCCGTGCGGATGCGCGTCTTGGCCGTTCCCAGCGGGATTCCGAGCGCCTCGGATACCTCGACATGCGTCAGACCTCCGAAGAACGCCATCTCGACGGCCGTCCGCTGGGCCTCCGGCAGCTCGGCGATCGCGGCCCGGACAGCGTCGCGCCGCACGCGCAGCCATGCCTCCTGGTCCACGTCGTCGACCGCCTCCTCGAGCTCGAGGTCGACGTCGGCCGTGTGCCGGCGCACGTTCGCCTCCTTGCGTACGAGGTCGATCGCCTTGTGCCGGGCAAGCGAGAAGATCCAGGAGCTCAGCGAGCCGCGGGTCGGGTCGAAGCGGCCGGCGTTCTTCCAGACCGCGACGAACACCTCCTGGACGACGTCCTGGGCGAACCGGTCGCCGCCTGTCACCTGGTAGGCAAGGGAGTAGAGCGGGCCCGAATAGCGCTCGTGGAGCGCCTCGATCGCCCGCTCGTCCTGCTCGCCGATCCGGACGAGAAGCGCGGCCTCCTCGGCCCGGCGTACTTCGGGGGTTGGCGCGGATATCGCGTCCGGCACGGATCAGCGCCCGGACGATCCCGAGACCAGGTCGGCGCGATCCCGGAATCGCTCGAGCACGCGGTAGAAGTTGCGCCGGGCGAGGCGGTCACGCTCCGCGACGGCCGGCGAGACCGCGCCGCCCTGATCGTGGCGCACCAGCGGCAGCTCGAGGCGCAGGGCGCGCCGCGGCGGCAGGTCCTTGTCCGCGCCGGCGCGCAGCACCAGGCTCCACCACGTGTCGAGCCACCGGTCCGAGACGAACTTCCCGTCGAGCGGGCCGAGCGTCGTGACTTCGGCCCGCCGGAAGGCCAGCCAGGTGGCATCGATGGCGTCGACGTCGGGTCCCGCGGACTCGTCGAGATGGCGCAGGTTGGGGCCGGCAACGCCGAACCCGCCGACGACGGCGACGGACGGATCGGCGAACGCGTCGACCAGCGGCGTGACGGCATCGCCGGTCACCTCGACGGATGGCCCGGCGAGCACGACCACCTCGCCGCGGGCGCGACGGAGGCCCGCGTTCAGGGCGATGGCACGCCCGAGGCGCGCGCTCGTCCAGACCACCTCCGGATCGACGCCGGCGACGGGAGCCAGGTCGGGCGAGCCCGGGGCGAGCCGCTCGGCCTGTTCCGGTGACGGGTCGTTGGCGACGAGCAGGACCTGCGTGCCGCCCGGAACGTGGGCCCGGAGGCCGCCGAGGATCCGGGCCAGGTCGTCGGGCTGGTCGTCGGCGACCAGGAGGACCGTGAACCGGGCGCTGGCAGGCTCGTCGAGCAGGGACGGCACGGTCTCCGCGCTCCCGTGGCGCACGACCCCCACGTCCTCGATGGTGGGAGGCGCGGCTGGCTCCAGGCGATAGGACGTTCCGCGATCCATGACGCGCCAGCCCGCTGCCTCGATGCTAACCCGCAGGACGTCGGCGCGAACGAAGTCGTGGCTGGCGCGGGCGTTCGCCCGCTCGCGCGCCAGCGCCTCGATCTCGGCGGGCGGCGTGGAGGGGGCCGGTGTCACTCCGCGAGTGTAGCCGGGACGATGGGCAGGACGACGCTGACGCGGGCCCCGTGCGGCGCGAGGTTCTCGACCGTCGCATCTCCTCCATGGCGCCGCGCGAGCTCGCGGACGATGGCGAGGCCGAGCCCGGAGCCCGGGCCGCTCCGGGACGGGTCCCCGCGGTATGAGCGATCGAATGCGTGCTCGAGGCCACCCGGCGGGAAGCCCGGACCATCATCGGAGACGGAGAGCACGATTGCCGGGCGCCCATCGGGCGTTCGGGCGCCTCGGGCGCCCAGGTGGACCCTGGGCGCGGCGTTCCCGACGACCCCGTGCCCGACGGCGGCGAGCGCGTTCTCGACCAGGTTGGAGAGGATTCGATCGACGGCGAGCCGGTCCGCCGCGAAGGGCAGCACGGTGGGCGGCGCGTCGGTGACGAGGTCCACGCCCGCGGCCGCCGCCCGCGGGGCGAACCGGGCGCCAGCCTCCGCAATCACGGCGCCGCCCTCGAGCTGTTCCGGCCGGAAGGCGGCCGACTCGTCGCGAAG
>JADGQH010000344.1 GCA_017881985.1 Chloroflexota bacterium
TTCTGGTTCTACAGCCACCCGGCCGTCTACATCATGATCCTGCCCGCGATGGGGATCGTGTCCGAGGTCCTGCCCACGTTCAGCCGCAAGCCGCTCTTCGGCTACAAGGCGTTCGTCTTCGCGACCGCGGGAATCGGCGCCCTGGGCTTCTCGGTCTGGGCCCACCACATGTTCACGACGGGCTCGGTCTACCTGCCGTTCTTCAGCCTGATGACCTTCCTGATCGCCGTCCCGACCGGCGTGAAGATGTTCAACTGGATCGCCACCCTCTTCCGCGGCAAGCTCCGCTTCACGACGGCGATGCTGTTCGCGCTGGGATTCCTCTCGCTCTTCCTGATCGGCGGGATCAACGGCGCGTTCCTGGCCGCGGTGCCGGTGGACTACCACGTCCACGCGACCTACTTCATCGTCGCCCACATCCACTACGTCCTCTTCGGCGGCTCGATCATGGGCGTCTTCGCCGGCCTCTACTACTGGTGGCCGAAGATGTTCGGGCGCAAGCTCCACGAAGGGCTCGGCAAGATCCACTTCGTCGGGATCTTCATCGGGATGAACCTGACATTCTTCCCGATGCACCTCATGGGCATCTCCGGGATGCCGCGGCGCATCGCCGACTACAGCGCGACCGCCGGCTGGAACGACCTGAACCTCCTGGCGACGATCGGCGGCTTCACGATCGCGGTGGCGATGCTGCCGTTCCTGTGGAACATCCTCATCACGTTCCGCGGCGGCGAGCCGGCTGGCGACGATCCGTGGGAGGCGAACACGCTGGAGTGGGCCACCTCGTCGCCGCCGCCGCCCTATAACTTCGACCACCTGCCGCCGATCCGCTCCGAGCGACCGGTCTTCGACAAGCGCCACGCGGCCGACGCGCCGGCGATCGCGGCGGGCCACTGACCATGGCCGCGAACAGCAGCGCCCTGACCCCGCACGTCGCCGTCGTGGGCGAGAGCCGGGCCCACGGCCAGCGCGGGATCAGCAACCCGATCCTGGGGATGATCCTGTTCATCGTCTCCGAGGTGATGTTCTTTGCCGGCCTCTTCGCGGCGTACTTCAACGTCCGCCTCAACGCCACCCAGTGGCCGCCCTTCGTCAACGAGACCGCGTTCGCGCCGTTCCAGATCCACCACGAGATCGTCCTCCCCGCGATCCTGACGTCGATCCTCGTGCTTTCGTCGGTCACCATGCAGCTTGGGGTCTCGGCGATCCGCAGGGGCGACCGGACCGGCTTCCTCCGGAACACGGGGATCACGCTCGTGCTCGGGTTGACGTTCCTGGTCGGCCAGATCTACGACTACACGCAGCTCGGGTTCGGGATCACCGACACCGCGTTCGGCAGCACCTTCTACACGATGACCGGCTTCCATGGCGCGCACGTGCTCGGTGGTGCGATCATGCTGAGCGTCGTGCTCTATCGCGGCATGGCCGGGCAGTTCTCGGCCAGGCATCACGACGCGGTCGAGGCGACCTCCATCTACTGGCATTTCGTGGACGTCGTCTGGATCGCGCTCTTCTCGACGCTCTACCTGCTCTGATGGCCGGAGGATCGCGTTCATGATCATGCGACCCCGCCGGGCGATGCTCATCGGCCTCATCTTCATCGGGATCGGCATCGTCTACGGGCTCCTGAGCCGCGACTGGGGCGGCGTGACGATGCTCCTCGCCCTCGGCGTGGCGATGGGCCTGATGGGCTTCGTGCTGATGGCGGCCTCGCCGCGTGGCGACGAGACCGAGTAGCACGGGACAGTCGATCGCCCCCTGATGTCGCCCTGGGATTCCCTCCTCGACTTCCTCAACAAGCTCGTCTCGCCGGACTGGGGCGCGCTCGTCGCCCTGATCCCGCTCGGGCTGGCGGTGCTCGTGGTCGGCTACCTGGGCTGGGTCGCCCGGCGCGCGCTGACGGCGCCACCGACGCGGACCCGGCCGCTCCCGGCCGCGCCGACGCCGTCCGGCGTCCACATGCCGGGGCCGAGCCTGGCGCCGTTCCTGGCCGCCGCCGGGTTCGCCTGCTTCTTCCTCGCCCTTCTCTTCGTCCACGTCGGCCCGAAGGTGGATCCGGCGACCCGCCAGCCCATCGCGAACTCGACGGCCTGGACGATCGCGCCGTTCGGCCTCCTCGCGATGGCGATCGGCATCGTGGCCCTCGTCTCGGGCCTCCTCTACTGGGGGCGCGAGGCGAGCCGCGATTACGACGCCCTCGCCGGGTCGGTTGCCCTGCGCGCCGTCCGGGAGGCGCCGCCGCCGGGCGTCCACGTCCCGGGCCCCAGCTTCCGACCGTTCCTGCTCGCGCTCGCCTTCTCGGCAATGGTGCTCGGTGGCGTGCTCAACGTCACGATCTTCCTGGGCGGCCTCCTGATGCTGATCATCGCCCTCCTGGGCTGGCTGCGGGACGCTCGCGCCGAGTACCGCGAGACCGTCCGGGCCGACACGACCGGGCACCTGGAGAACATCCCCGCCCCGGGATTCCCCACGCCGACGCTTCTTGCGTTCGGCGCGATCTTCGCGGCGAGCATCCTGATCGCGGCCGGGATCGTGCCGCCGCGGGACAACGCGGCGATCGGGGCCGCGTCCGCGAAGCCGTCCGCCGCCGCGCCGTCCCCGGCCGCCTCGGCGGCCCCATCGGCGGGTGGCCCGGCCGGCTCTCCCGCGGCGAGCGGTGCGCCGGGCGCGAGCGGGGCGCCGGGTGCCTCGGTCTCGCTCAAGCTGGCCGCCTCGGGCGTGGCCTAC
>JADGQH010000123.1 GCA_017881985.1 Chloroflexota bacterium
GTGAACTTCTGGTTGAGCCCCGGCCAGGCGTTCGCGAGCGGCGCCGACGAGGCGGATTGCGTCAGCAGGAGCGCCCCGACCACCGCGAGGCCGACGAACGTGAGGCCCGCCCGGAGCGAGAGCCCGACCGCGTCGCCCACATCGCCGATCCGATGTCGCATCCAGGCGCGCTGCTCGTCCGCGACGTGGAATCGCACGAGGAAGAGGAGCCCGGCGAGCGAGAAGACCACCAGGAGCGGGTACTGGTCGCGGATGGTCAGGACGACGTTGGCGAGAAGGATCGAGCCCGGCAGGAGGACCGCGGCCACGGGACGCCGGTGGGCGAATGCCGTGTACCCAGCGAAGTGACCGGCTGCCCAGCAGATGATCCCGAGCACGAGCAGGAAGTGGCCGATCTCGGTGGTCGTGGCACGGCTCCGGACGACGAGGTCGATCCAGGCCTCCACGACCGAGTTCGAGGTTGCCTGGAACAGGCCGCCGACGGACGCGCCCGGGGCGAGCTGGTCGCCGACGACGAGCGTGAGGTACGTGGTCGCGACGACGGCACCGCCGACGTGGGCGAGCAGACGACCGCGTCCCGCCTTCGCCGCGACAACGCCCCAGAGCACCCCGAGCGCCCCCGCCCACGGAAGGAAGTTCGTGAGTGACTGGCTCCCAAGCACCCAGCGCGAGTCGTCGATCGCCCACCCGACGAGCGCAGCCATGAGGGCGAGGAGCAGCACGCTCGACCATCCCTCGGCGGGCGCCAGCGGCAGGTGCCGCCGTTCGTCGGCTGCGATCGGGGTCGCGTAGTCGAACGCCGTGCCGATGGCGCTCACCCGACCAGGACCTCACCGAGCGCGATCGCCGGCGGCACGGCACAGGTCCACACGTCGAACTCGGCCAGCGCGTGATGGACCTGGCGCGACGCCTGCTCGAGCGCAGCGAGCTCGGCGGCCGCCTCCGGCTCCTCGATGCTGCGGTCGTCCGCCACGATCTCGTGGCGCAGGAACGCATGTGGGTCCAGGTAGAGGACCTGGGTGCCGATCCCGCGCGGCCGCAGCGTCGCCAGCGGGCGGACCCAGGCGGGTTCCGCGGCGGGTGTCACGATCAGCGCGGACATCCCGCGCCGAAGGAGCGGGAGCCCGGCGACGAGGGCCTCGACGAGCGGAGTCGTGCCGTCGCCATCCACCGCCGCGAGCAGGTGCAGGATCTTCTGGCGCTGGCGCGGGCCGCGGTCCGGCGACAGGTGTGTGAGCCGCGCGCCCGTCGTGGTCAGGCCCACGGATCGGTTTTCTGCGAGCGCCCGTTCCGCGATCGCGGCCGCGACGCGCACGGCGACCTCGACCGTCGAGTCGTCACCCGTGCCCCGCTGGACACGACGCTCGAGGTCCACGAACAGCCAGACATCGGCCGTCTGCTCGAGGTCGAACTCCTTCACCTGGATGGCGCCGGTCCGCGCGGTCGAGGGCCAATGGATCCGGTTGAAGGCGTCGCCGGGCGCATAGGGTCGAATCGAGGTGGCGAGCGGCGTCGTCTGCTGCGCTCGCACGGGCGTGGACCGGCTGCCCTCGAGGCTCACGGCCCGGAGTCGCCAGCGCGGGATGGGCTCCACCCTCGGGAAGACGATCAGGGTCACCCCGTGCCCGACGGAGGCGTTCGCCTCGAAGAACCCGAACGGGTCGCCGGTGCGGATCTGGAGCGGGTCCACGCGGAAGTGGCCGCGCCGGACCAGCGGCACGCGGGCAACCCAGGATCGCTCGCGGCGAGTCCCCAGCGAGATCGCCCGGCCCGGCAGAGGCACCGTCAGCGTCGACGGGTTGTGCACCTCCAGCCAGAGCTTCGGCAGGCGGCTCGTGTTCCGCAGCGTGTAGGTGGTGCGGAGCTGGTCGCCGACATGCGCCTGGAGCTGGTTGACGGCGTAGCCGGCCTCCAGGTCCGCGAGTCCGTTGCGCGTGACCAGGTAGCTTCCACCCACGACGAGCAGGCCGAGGTAGACGAGGTAGAACAGGAACGAGTAGCCCGTGCTGAACGCGGCCACGACGAGGATCGTGCCGAGGACGAGGAATGGGAGGCGACGCAGGTAGCGCACGGGCGGCGGGGCTCGGCGACCGGTCAGCGGCCGCGCGGGGCCTCGGCCTCGATCCGGCGCGGGCCCGCGGGACGGGCGGGCGCGTCGACCGGCACGGCATCGAGCAGCTCGCGGACGACGGTCTCCGAGTCCACCTCGCGGATCGACGAGCTCGTCTTGATGATCAGGCGGTGGGCGAGCGCGGGACCAGCAAGGGTCTTCACGTCGTCCGGGATCACGAAGTCGCGCCCGAGGAGGGCGGCCCGTGCCTGGCCGGCCCGGTAGAGCGCGATCGAGCCGCGCGGCGACGCGCCAAGGTAGATGTCGGGGTGGGTCCGGGTGGCGTTCACCAGGCGGACGATGTACTCGGCGACGCTCGCATCGACGTAGATCTCGCGGACGGCCGCCTGCATCTCGCGCAGCTCCTCGACCGGGCAGACCTCTTCGAGGTCGTCGAGCGGGTGGATGCGCTTCTGCTCGTCGAGGATGACGATCTCCTCGGTCGGCGTCGGGTAGCCCATCCGGAGCCGCAGCATGAATCGGTCGAGCTGGGCCTCCGGCAGCGCGAAGGTGCCCTCGTACTCGATCGGGTTCTGCGTCGCGATCACGAGGAACGGGTCCGGCATCATGTGGCTGATCCCGTCGATCGTCGCCTGGCGCTCCTCCATGCACTCGAGCAGCGCGGACTGTGTCTTGGGGGTCGCCCGGTTGATCTCGTCGGCGAGGACCACCTGGCTCATGATCGGCCCCGGCCGGAACTCGAACTCCTGCGTCTTCTGGTTGTAGATCGAGAGGCCCGTCACGTCCGACGGCAGCAGGTCCGGCGTGAACTGGATCCGTCGGAACGACGAGCCGAGGCTCTTGGCGATCGCCTTGGCCAGCACGGTCTTGCCGGTTCCGGGGACATCCTCGATGAGCAGATGGCCCCGGCAGAGGAGTGCGACGAGGGCGAGCTGGACCTCGTGGTGCTTCCCGACGATCACGCGCTCCACGTTGGCCACGACGCGGTCGCCGGACTCCTGCATCTTCGTCATCGTGCTCGCGGGCTCCTGTCGGGTCGCGACGCGGCACCGCGGCCGTCGAGGACGGCGCGAGGCCCGCTCGTCACGGGGTTAGCGGTCGTGGGGTCTGCAGATAGTACGTCCGAAGTCCGGGGACGGTTCCGGGGCCGGTTCCCGGCCGGATCAGCAGGCGCCGCGGTCCCGCGTCAGCCCGCAGTCGGTTCGGGTTCGGATCACGGCTTCGCGGCGAGGAACGTCCGCAGCATCTCTCCGGCGAGCGGGGCCGCCCGTGATCCTCCGTGGCCGCCCTGCTCCACGACCACGGCGATCGCGATGGTCGGCGCCTCGGCCGGCGCGAACCCGATGAACCACGAATGCGGCTCGCCGGTCCCGCCGAGCTGGGCAGTGCCGGTCTTGCCGGCCACGGTCACCCCGGCCACCTGGGCGCCGGACGTGAAGCGCTGGCCGTCCGCGCCTTCGACCGCCTGCGTCATGGCCGCGGAGATGGCCGCCGCGTCGCCCTGCGAGAGGACCCGCCCGAGTGTCCCACCGGACACGTCGCGGACCGCACCGGTCGGGCTGACGAATGCCGTCACGAGGCGCGGTCGAGGCTCCACCCCGTCGTTCGCGATCGTCGCCGCGACAAGCGCCATCTGGAGCGGCGTGACCAGCACCTCGCCCTGGCCGTACGCCGCGTTGGCCAGCTCGACGTTGTCCGCGAAGCCGCCCGGCAACGGCCCGCCGCCGTTCGTGAGCTGCGACGATGCCGTCGCCAGGTCGAATGGGATCGGCGCGCCGAAGCCGAGCCGTCGCGCCGCATCCTCCATGCCCGCGCCGCCCGTGCGCAGGCCGGCGAGCGCGTACCAGATGTTGCACGACACCTCCGTCGCGCGGGCGAAATCGAGGACCTCCGATCCGGTGAACGGGTGATGCCCGTCACGGACGCGGTAGCCCGAGACGAGCAGGCCCGTCGACTCGGCGGCCGGCTGCTGCGGGAACGTCGTCGCCGGCGTGATCGCGCCAGAGGAGAGGCCGGCGATCGCGGTCACGATCTTGAAGACGGAGCCGGGGACGTAGCGACCCTGGATGGCGCGATCGAGGAGCGGCTGGTCCGGATCGCCGGTGGCCGCGGCGAACGCCGCCCGGGAGGTCGCCGGGTTCGCGATCCCCGACGCGTCGTACGTCGGCGTGCTGGCCATCGCGAGGACGTCGCCGGTGCGAGGGTCGAGGGCAACGACCGCGCCGCGGTCCGTCCCCAGCAGCTGCACGGCCAGCCGCTGCAGCGAGAGCGAAAGGCTGGTCCGCAGGTCGTCGCCGCGCTGGCCGCGCGGTCGGAACTTCGCCAGTGCTCGCGATGCGGGGTCGTCTCCCCCGGTTCCCAACAGCTCTGACGCGTACGCGGCTTCGAGCCCGGCGGACCCGTACAAACGCGACGCGTAGCCAAGAGGCGCGCTCAACGATGTGTCCGTGTAGACGCGGTACGGCTCGCCGCTTGCGTCACGGCGGCTGGTCGCAAGGACGTGGCCATCCCGGTCGAGGATCCTGCCCCGGACGACGGATCGGTCGGCCGCGATCATGCCCGCGTCGGTCGGGTCGCGCGACAGGTCGTCGGCGCGGAAGACCTGCCAATAGCCCGCTCCGAGCGTCAGGCCGCCGTACACGAGGGCCAGGGCGAGGCTCAGGCGAGCGACGCGCCCCCCGAGCGGACGCTCCCGACGACCGCCGCGTCCCTGCACCGTCATCGGCCGCCTCCGCCGCGCTGGCGCGCGCGTCGCGGCTCCCCCGGCGGCACCGGCCCGCGATCCGAGAACGCGAGCAGGAGGCCCACGATCAGCCCGTTCACGAGGAGCGACGACCCACCATAGCTGATGAACGGGAGCGTGATGCCCGTGAGCGGGATCAGCTTGAGGTTGCCCGCGGCGATGATCGCTGCCTGCACGCCGATCACGAGGGCCAGGCCCGCGCAGAGCAGCGCCCTGACGTCGTCCGCCGCGGCCGCCGCGATCCGCAGCCCGCGCGCGACGACGACCAGGTAACAGCCGAGCACGGCGAGAACACCGGCCATGCCCAGCTCCTCGCCGAGAGCTGCGAGCGGGAAGTCGGTGTGGACCGCAGGAATTGGCAGCTGCCCGCCGACCGTCGGCAGGCCCGCTCCCAGGCCGGTCCCCAGCAGTCCGCCGCGCGCGAACGCGTGAAGCGCCTGGATGGTCTGGTATCCGGTCCCGAGGGGATCGGCCCACGGGTCCAGCCAGGTCGCCACGCGGTCTCGAACGTGCGGGAAGACGAGCGCCAGGAGGACGAAACCGACCAGGAAGAGCCCGATCCCGAGCACGACGTCCACCTTGCTCCCGGTCGCGAGGTAGAAGAGGCACAGGAAGACTGCGTAGAAGAGCATCGCCGCCCCCAGGTCGCGCTGGATCACCACGATCCCCAGCGCCAGCGCCAGCATCAGGCCGGCCGGCAGGAGATATGGGGCCGGAGGAACGGTGAGCCGACCCACGACGCGGACGCGCGCGTCGGCCAGGAGGACCCGGTTCTCCGCCAGGTACGCCGCGAAGAAGACGACCAGGATCACCTTGAGCAGCTCCGACGGCTGCCCGCTCACCGGCCCGAGGTCGAGCGTGAGGCGCGTCCCGTTCACGTCCGTCCCGAGGACGAACGTGAGGGCGAGGAGTCCGACGCCCGACGCCGCCCACGTGTACTTGTAGAGGCGCAGCCAGCGATCCGAGCGCACCGTGATCGCGACGACGACGGCGATCACGAGCGCAAGCACGAGCCAGACGAGCTGCAGCGAGGCCAGGCCGAGGACGGCGGGACCGACCTGCTGGACCACCAGGTCCTGCGGAAGCCGCTCGGCCAGCAGCAGGCCGATCCCGCCAAGCAGACCGACCGCGGGCAGGAGCACCTCGTCGACCCGCCGCCCGGCCGTGACAAGCGCGAGATGGACGGCGGCGAGCGCCGCCAGGTAGAGGAGCAGCCCGGCCGGATCGACCAGCCCCAGGCTGCCGTTGCGCGTGAGCCCGAGCGACAGGTTTCCGAGGGCCAGCGCCCCGGCGACCACCAGCAGGAGACCCAGCTCGCGGCGACGGATCCTCGGCCGAGGGAACCCGGGCAAACTGGCCGCGGTCACCGGAGGCCACGCTCCAGCCGCATGCGGACGTCGCCGATCTGGAGCTCGTCGCCGAATCCGAGTGGCAGCGCCCCGGCGACTGGCACCCCGTTGACGAGCGTTCCGTTGGTGCTGCCGAGGTCCTCGACGTACCAGCCGCGTCCGCGGAAGGTGAGGACCGCGTGCCGGGCCGACGAGAACGGGTCGTCGAGCACGACGCTGCTGCCGAGGTCGCGTCCGAGCGTCGTCACCGCGTCCAGGGGAAAGACGCTCCCTGCCGCGGGAAGGCTCGCGCTCGCGATCACGACGAGGCGCCCGAGCGCCCCTGCGGGATCGCGCGATGCAGCCCGGACATCGCGGAGCAGCGCCCGGACAACAAGCGCGAGGAACAGGTAGAGGGCCGCGAGGAATGCGAGGCGGATGGCCCACACGGCCAGGGTCAGGGGGTCCATGACGCATCCGGTGGGAGGATGTCGATCGTGGTCCCGCCGAGCTCGACGCGGTCGCCGGCGCCGAGCACGGCCTCCTTCACGGCCCGTCCATTCACGCGGGTCCCGTTGCGACTGGCGAGGTCGGTAAGGACGAGTCGGCCGTTGCGTGGGACGATCCGTGCGTGGTGTCGCGAGAGGAGCGGGTCCGCCATCACGACGTCGTTGTCGTCGCCGCGGCCGATCCCGATCGGCCGGGCCTCCAGCCGCACCCGGCGCTCCATCGCGTCCGGGCCGATGACCCGGAGTACGCCGCTCGGGGCGGCCTGGACGGCGACCGGATGCACGCGGGTTCGTTCGCTCGCCGGGCCCGCCGTGTCCGCGAGCGGGAACGGCCCCGCGAACGTTGCCCGGACCGTCGTGGCGCCCCGATCGAGGTCGTTCGACGCCACGATGGCCACCGACGGCCGCTCCGGGATCAGGTAGCCCCGACGGCGCGCGTGGGCGAGCGCGGCGGCCGCCAGCTCGTTCTCGAGGTTGGGCATGCCCGCAAGCTCTACGGCAGCGCGCGCATCCACGCTCACCACGAAGCGCGTCGGCGCAACGGTTCCTTCGGCTCCGGGACGTCGCTCCTGGTCGATGGCGCGTTCGATCCGTCGCGCAAGGGTGGCCGGAGCAACCCCGACATCGAAAAGACGCGCACCCGGTCGCTCGAAGAGGCGTTCCAGGAGGCGCTCGAGCGCGGCGAAGGGTCGCATCTGTTCCGCACGAGACCTCAGGTCGAATGTGCCGCCATGCGCGGCGATCGCGGGACGTTTGGACGGATCCGGCGGTACGTCGGTCCCCGGGAGGCCACGAAGCCTACGGTATACTCTCGCCTCGCGGACGGGGCCGGGGGGGCCGGGACGCGCGCGTACACGGGGGCCCGATGGCCGAGATCCTGACCGAGTCGTTCTGCGAACGCTGCGGCTCGCGATACACGTTCGAGTCGACCACCGGGCACCGCCGTGGACTTGGGCGGATTCGCACGCTCTCCCGCGGGGTCAAGAACTTCGTCGCGAACGACGACGCGTCGTTCACCGACGCGATGGCCCTCGCCCGCGAGGAGGATTCCCGGAACGCGTCGATCCAGCAGCTCGACGCCTTCCACAAGACCTTCAACTTCTGCATGACGTGCCGCCAGTACACGTGCCGGAACTGCTGGAACAGCGCCGTCGGCGAGTGCCTCACATGCGCTCCCGACCTCAGCCTGGAGGTCCTGCCGGCCGCGTTCCCGGACCTCGCGCTGATCGGGGCCGAGGCGGTCGTGGCATCCCCGGAGGCGTCTGCGCCAAACGTCGCGGCGTCGGCGTGGCCCTCGTCCGACGTGCGGGCCGTCGCGGCCATCCCGTCGTACACGGAGGCCCTCGCGGCCGAAGCCGCGGCGGAGCAGGCGGCCGAGGCCGAGGCGGAGGCGGCGCGCCAGCTCGCGGCGGAGCAGGCGGCGGAAGCCGAGGCGGAGCTGACCGCGACGGAGCTCGCCGCGATCGAGGGCGCACTCCATCGCCACGTCGATGACCTCGACGGCTCGGCCACGGCCGGTGCGGCACCGGCGAGCCCCCAGCAGGCACCGGATGGAATCGAGACGGTGGCTGAAACCCCGGACGCGGCCATCACACCTGCTCCGAGCGAGGCGGTGTCGACGAGCCCGCTCGAACCCGTCACGGCTGCGAAGGCCGAGACCCGGCGCTTCTTCCAGTGGTTCCGGGTGCGACGCAGTCGTCGCGCACTCCCCGTCCCTTCGGTCCCCGTTGCATCGCTGGACGACACGACCGCGATCACGCCGATCGAGCCTGCAGGCACCCTCTTCGGCGAACCGAAGGCGCCGCCGCCGGAGCCTCTCGAGGTCGAGGTCGCGGCCATGACGCCGGAGCCCGAACCGACGTCGCTCGCTGTCGGGTCCTCCGACATGGCCGAAGCGGCGCTGGAGCCCGAGCTTGAGCCCGTCGCGGCCGCGGCGTCCGAGCCGGAGCCTGTCGCTGTCGACGTTGCGGCATCCGAGCCGGAGCCTGTCGCGGCCGCCGCGCCGGAGCCGGTCGCTGTCGACCTTGCGGCGCCCGAGCCGATCGAGGTTGCCGCGGCGGCACCCGAGCCCGAGCCGGTCGCCGGCGAGTCCGCAGTCGTGGCCGAGGCAGCGGCGGAACCCGAGCCCGAGCCGGTCGAGGTTGCCGCGGTGGCACCTGAGCCCGAGCCGGTCGAGACCGAGGTCGCGGCAGTCGCGGCGGCACCCGGGCTCGAACCGGAGCCGGTCCAGGTCGCCACGATGGCGCCCGAGCCCGAACCGGAGCCCGTCCGGATCGCGGCGGTCGCGGCGGCGCCCGAG
>JADGQH010000124.1 GCA_017881985.1 Chloroflexota bacterium
GTTTCACGTGAAACGCCGCCCCACCCACCTCGCGAGAGGGCGCCACGCCCCGTCACGGGTCCCAGCACCCCGCATTCGGGGCCTCGGTCCCGTCCGGGCGGCTCCGGGTGGCCAAGTTGTCCCCCTCGGTATACTCGACGAGCAGAGTCCCGGCGGCTCGCGCCAACGCGGTGCAGTCGGGCTGCCGGTTCACTGAGGAACGACCGCCATGAGCCTGGTTCTCGCAGCGGTCGGGGCGGCAGTGGCCGCGCTCATCCAGTCATCAATCCTGCCATTCACCGCCGCCGGTGGCGCGGGGCTCGATCTCGTCCTCGTTCTTGCCGTTGTCTGGACGATGACGGTGGGCCTCGACGGTGGCCTTGTCTGGGCCTTCCTCGGAGGGCTGATCATCGACGTACTCCTCATGAGGCCGCTCGGCCTGACCGCGTTCGTGCTCCTCCTCGCAGTCGGCGCCGCATGGCTCGTCGGCCGCATCTCACCGCGCGCGTTCTACCCGGTCGTGGTCGCCACCGCGGCCGTTACCGCCGGTCTCGCGTCCGTGCTGACGATCGTCCTGTTCGGGGTGCTTCGCGGGCTGCCGGCCGGTGTCGACCCGTTCTCGCAGGCAGTCCCGACCACGCTGCTCGCCGGCCTGGTGGCCGCCCTGATCGCACCGGTCCCGGTGATCATCCGTCGCCGCCGGTTCGGCGACGAGACCGAGCGGGTCGACTGGTGAGCGTCCTCCAGACACCGGTCACGCATGAGCGTCGACCCGTGCGCTTCGTCGTGTTCGCGATCGTCACCGTTCTCGCCCTGAGCGGGCTCACGACGCGTCTCGTCGCAATGCAGCTGGCGGGGGCACCGGCCCGGGAGCCGGCCGCAGCCCTGGCCCCGGCCCTGGTTGGCCGCCAGATCGTCACGGAGCCCGTCCCGTCGACGAGGGGGCTGATCTACGACCGCGCGAAGCGGCTCCTCGTCGAGAATGTGCCGACATTCACCGTCTCGGTTCGACCCGCCGACCTTCCCTTGAGCCAGCGCCCGGACGTGATCGGTCGTCTGTCGGGACTGCTCGACATCGCCGCGACGACCATCACCGAGACGATCGACGGCGCGATCGGGTCGCGCTTCGACCCCGTCGCGATCGCACACGACGTCCCCGAGCAGACGGCCCGCCTGATCTCGGAGGACAGCCTCACCCTGCCAGGCGTCGAGGTGACCGTTGACGCGCGCCGCGACTACCTCGATGGACCATTGTTCACGCAGCTGATCGGCTGGACGGGGTCCATCGACGCGACCGCCTACGCGTCGCTCAAGAGCCAGGGGTATCTTCCCGACGACCGTATCGGGAAGGCCGGGGTCGAGTCGGTCTACGAGTCCGCCCTGCGCGGCATGTACGGCGTGCGCGAGGTCGAGAAGGACGGAACCGGGCGCACGCTCCGCGTCCTGTCCACCACGACGACTCCGCAGGCCGGGGACTCGCTCATCCTGACGATCGACTCCAGGGAGCAGAAGCTGGCCCAACAGGCGCTCGACTGGGGTCTCAAGCTCTCCGGTGCGAAGCGCGGCGCGATCGTCGTCGAGAATCCGCAGACGGGCGAAATCCTCGCCATGGTCAGTGCGCCAACCTACGACGCGAACCTGTTCTCGCGCGGCATCAGCACGGCAGACTTCCAGAAGCTCCTGTTGGACAAGAACCTGCCGCTCATGAACCACGCGATCGGCGACATCCAACCGCCCGGGTCGACGTACAAGCTGGTCACGGGCTCCGGCGTGCTCGCCGACAAGAAGCTCGGCGTGACCGAGACCGTGCTGAGCAAGCCCTACGTCCAGCTCGGTTCGACGCTGTTCTGGGAGTGGAACCACGCCGGCTGGGGACCCCTCGACATCAAGGACGGCTTCGCTCACTCCAGCGACACGTTCTTCTACCAGATGGCCCAGCGCCTCGGGATCGCGCGCCTCGCCTACTGGGCGCGCCAGTACGGGTTCGGCCAGACGACCGGGATAGACCTTCCTGCCGAGGCCGGAGGCCTCGTCCCGACGGACCAGTGGAAGCTGGAGACGCTGGGGCAGACGATCTTCCCGGGTGAGGTCCTCCAGGCGGGGATCGGCCAGGGCTACGATCTCGCGACGCCGCTCCAGCTGGTCAACGCCTACGCGGCGCTGGCGAACGGCGGCACGCTCTACCAGCCCCAGGTCGTTCGCGAGATCGTCAGCCCCGACGGCACGGTCGTGCGGCCGTTCACGCCGAAAGTGATCCGCAAGATCGCGGCGCCGAGCTGGGTGTTCACGACCATGCGCGAGGCGGCCCGGCGCGTCATCACCAGCCGTCACACCTACAACTTCGTTGACCTCCCGATCGTGGTCGCGGGCAAGACTGGCACGGCCGAGTTCGGCCTCCGCGACAAGAACGGCGTGCTTCCGTACCACAACTGGTTCGCGGGATTCACGCCGAAGAACGTCTGGACGAAGGACAACCCGACCGGCGACGTCTCCAAGCCCGACTCCCAGCTGGCCTTCGCCGTCTTCATCTACGACGCGGGCACGCTCGGCAACACCGCGACGGAGGTCGCCAAGTACTACCTCCAGCTCCACTACGGGATCAAGCAGGACCTCCGGCTCCCACAGCTCCTCGAGCGCACGAACTTCTACCAGGGCGGTCGCTGATGGGCGTTCTCCGCGTCGAGCGGGACGCTCCGACGGGGATCGCCGCCCGCGTGGGCGGCGTTGCGTGGCGCGACTTCGACCTGCAGCTCTTCGTCTACGCGGTCCTGCTCGCCACGCTCGGGCTGACGATGGCCTACAGCAACACGGCCGCCCAGCTTGGCGGCGACGTGGCGCAGGGAGGGACCACGTTCGTCCGCGGGCTGGTCTGGGCGGTGGTGGCGCTGGTCGCCTTCGCGGCCGCGACGGCGTTCGACTACACGTGGCTGAAGGCGTTCTCGTGGCCCATCTACGTCGTGAACCTCGCGCTCCTGGTGGCCTCCCTTGTGCTTGGCAGCTCCGACGCCGTGTCCGCCCGCTGGGTCTCCATCTTCGGGCTGCAGTTCCAGTTCAGCGAGATCGCCAAGATCCTCATGATCGTGGTGCTCGCCCGGTACCTGGCCGACCATGACCGGCGCCTGGACTCGCTGGCGGCGATCGTGGGGGCGTGCCTCATCGTCATCCCACCGTGGATCCTCGTCCTCATGCAGCCGGACCTCGGGACGTCGCTCGTCTTCATCGCGGTCCTGGTCGGGATGCTGTTCATGGGAGGAGCGAGCCTGCGCTGGCTCGGGGCGCTCGCCGCGGCGACTCTCGCAGCGCTCCCACTCGTGTGGACCTACGTCCTGCACGACTACCAGAAAGAGCGGCTGACAAGCTTCCTGGACCCTGCGAAGGACCCGCTCGGAGCCGGCTTCCAGCTGCTGACCGCGCAGCACGCCGTGAGCGACGGTGGGTGGCTGGGGGCTGGCCTCACGAACGGCGCCCAGAGCCAATCGAACCTGCTCCCGGTGCAGGCGACCGACTTCGTCTTCGCCGTGCTGGCCGAGGAGCTCGGGTTCATCGGGTGCCTCGTCGTCTTTCTGCTCTTCGCAGCGCTGCTCTGGCGGATCCTGACGATCGCGTGGCGTTCCCGGGACCCGTTCGGCCTGATGGTCGGGGCCGGGGTGGCCTCGATGATCCTCTTCCAGATCGTGGTCAACGTCGGGATGGTGCTGGGCGTCATGCCGATCACCGGGATCCCCCTCCCGTTCATCACCCATGGCGGCGCGTCGCTCGTCAGCATTGCGATCGGGCTCGGGATCCTCCAGAGCATTGCCATGCGCCAGCAGCGCGCCGAGTGGTGAGGCGCCTGATCGGCGGTCCGGCATTGTGCAACGGACTGCCCGACACGGTGGACGACGGCAGGCAGCGCGCAGGTCCTCGCCCGCGATCGCGTCGCAGGTCGTGAACCGGGGCCCGGGCGCTCCGCCGGTCGTGTTCCCCAACCCTCCTCCAGAGGCGCACGCCACGGGGCGGGTCACGGCGGCCCCTTCCGGAAAGCCTGCGATCCTCCCGCGCCAGCGCTGGCGGCTCTACCTGCGGTTGCCCGCGGTCCACGTTCCGGGCGAGCTTCCCGCCGGAGCTGGCGCATGGGCCTCACTGCTCGAGCGATCCGGACTGCCCCTGGCCGGCGAGCCCGGGCGCGGCCGCGTCGCCCCGGCGGCGCAGCTCCCGCTGGGCTTCGTCGGCGAGCGGGAGATCCTCGATGTGATCCTCGGCGCGCGCCTTCCGCTCGTCGAGGTGCGAGAGCGGATCGTGGCCGCACTGTCACCCTCCGTCGATCTGGTCGATCTCCACGACGTCTGGGTCGGCGCGCCGTCGGCGTCCGCCGCCGTCGTCGCTGCGGACTACCGGGTCGAGCTGGCCGGCGTACCGGCGCCCGTCATACGGCTGGCAGCCGAGTCGCTCCTCGCCGCCTCCTCCCTGCCCCGTGAACGTCACCGCGAGAAGAAGACCCAAGCGTTCGACCTGCGGCCGCTCATCGTCTCGCTCTCGATCGCGGCCGTCGTCCCGCCCGCAGGCTCGTCGCCGGACGCGCCCGTGGCGCTCCTGCGGGTCCGCCTCCGCCACCGGCCGGACGCGGTGGGGCGCCCCGAAGACGTGGTCTCGGCCCTCGGCGAGCCGCCGGCGCCCCCGCTGGGCGGGGAGCTTCTCGTGCTCGGGATCGTGCGCGAGCGGCTGCTGCTCACCGGTGACGCTGCCTGACAAGCGCGTCGGCTCCTTGAGGCCCGCGCATGCGCGGGCCGTCCGGTCCCGCGAATTCGGCCGAGCGGCTCTCCCACCGCGTCAACGCCTCGCTCACCCTGAGCGTTTGGCGTTCCACCCGGTTCGCCCACCTTCCGTCAGATCGAGGTGCGCCATGCCCGAGGCGATCGAGCTGCGCGGCCTGACCCGCTGGTACGGCAAGCGCCGCGGCGTGATCGACCTGGAGGCGAACGTCCACGAGGGCGAGGTCTTCGGGTTCCTGGGGCCGAACGGGGCTGGGAAGACCACCACGATCCGGATGCTCCTCGGCCTGATCCGGTCCAGCTCGGGTACGGCTCGGGTCCTCGGCCTCGATCCGTGGACCGATGCCGCGGCCCTGCACCGACGCCTCGCCCACCTCGGGAGCGACCCCGGCTACCTCGGTGACATGAACGCGGCCTCGCTGCTCGACTACCTGGGTGCGCTCCGGGGTTTGCCGAGGGGCGCCTGGCGGCGATTCGCCGAACGGCTCGAGCTGGACCCGAGCGTGCCCGTCAGGAAGCTGTCGCGCGGCAACCGCCAGAAGGTTGGCGTGGTCCAGGTCTTCATGGGACCTGAGCCACTCCTGGTCATGGACGAGCCGTCGACGGGCCTCGACCCGCTCATGCAGCGCGAGTTCCTGGCGCTCGTGGCGGAGGCTCGCGCCGAGGGCCGGACGGTGTTCCTCTCGTCGCACAACCTGCCCGAGGTCGAGCGCGCCTGCGATCGCGTCGCGATCATCCGCGAGGGGCGACTCGTCAAGATCGCCACGGTGGCTGCCCTCGTCGGGGACCACACGCGCTCCGTGAACCTCGTGCTCGGATCATCGGCTCCCGAGGGCGCGTTCGCCCTGCCCGGCGTGACGGTCCTCTCCAGCACCGGACAGGATGTCCACCTGATGGTCCGCGGCGACGTGAACGCGCTCATCGGACGTCTCGGCGACCTGGACGTCCGCGACATCGCGATCAGCACGCCCGACGTCGAGGACCTCTTCTTCCGCTACTACGAGGGAACGGTCGCCGGGTCGGAGAAACGCGACCTGACGACGGAACAGCCCGAAGCGGTCCGCGGGGAGGCCCCTCGATGATCGGGCTCGCGTTCCGGCTGGAGCTCCACCGCAGCCGCGTCATCGCCGTCGGCCTGGCGATCGTCGTGCTCCTGTACGGCGGGCTGATCGCCGCCCTCTACCCGATCCTGCTCGCCAATACGGCGATGATCGAGGATTACATGAAGCTGTTCCCGAAGGAGATCATGGCGGGCTTCGGCATGACGGGAAGCCTCGCCGATCCCGGCATCTTCTTCACGACCTACATCGGAAGCTTCCTTTGGCCGGTCGTGGCCGCGATCGCGGCCATCGTCCTCGCGACGCGGCCATCGGCCGCGGACGCCGATCGCGGGTGGGCGGACGTCGTCCTCGCGACGCCCCTGACCCGGAGCCGCCATCTCGGCGCCGGGATCCTCGGGCAGGCCGTCGTCCTCGCCGCGCTCGCGTTCGTGACGGTCGGTGGCGTGCTGGGTGTGGGCGCGCTCGTCGGGGCCGGCTTCGACACCGGGCGCTTCCTTGCCGCCGCCGCCGTGCTGTGGCTCTTCGGGTGCGCCATGGCCGGCGTGACCTCGCTCGTGGCGGTGATCACGCTGAGCCGCGGGGCGGCCGCGGCGGTCACCGCGGGACTCCTGATCGCGATGTACCTGCTCAACATCGTCGCGCAGGTCCAGCCCGATCTTGCCTGGCTCGGCGGCCTCTCCGCGTTCCGGTACGCTGGGGTGGGCGCGCTGATCGACAGCGGAAGCGTGGACTGGGTCGGCGTCGGCGTCTTCGCCGTCGTCGCCGTGGCCGGCTGGGCTGCGTCGCTCGTCCTCTTCCGGAGGCGCGACCTCCTGCCGTGAGCCCGGCCGGCGTCCGGGCCGTGCCGGCGCCGGGCCGAGATGGCAACAGCCCTGCCGGCGCCAGGCGAGCGGCCGACAGCGAGCGGCCGATCGTTTGACCGGAGCGTCGGAGCGCCGTACACTCCCCATTCGCGCCCGAGACATCCGGGCGGTTTGTTTGCGCCCACCCGAGGCCGGCACGTCACGCCCGCCGAGCACCCACTCCGGAGACCCATGTACGCAGTCATCGAGACCGGCGGGAAGCAGTATCACGTTGAGGTCGGCACGGAGCTCGCGGTCGAGCTCCTCGACGTGGAACCCGGCCAGGAGATCACCCTCGACCGTGTCCTGCTGGTCGCGGACGGAGACGAGGCGGCGATCGGTCGTCCGCTCGTCGCCGGTGCCGTCGTCAGCGCCACCGTCCTGCGCGCCGACCGCGCCGACAAGGTCATCTCGTTCAAGTACAAGCCGAAGGCCCGCCGTCGCGTCAAGAAGGGCCATCGCCAGGAGCAGACGATCCTGCGCGTGACCGACGTCGTGCTCAACGGCAAGAGCGCCGCGGAGACCGAGAAGGTCGCCTCCGAGGCGCGCAAGACGGAGCGCGAGCGGCTTGCCGAGGCAGCCGCCACCCAGGCGGCCGCCGACGCCACCCTCGCGGCGACGCTCGCGACGAAGGCGGCCGCGGCCGACGCCGCGGTTGCGTCCGCCGATGCGGCGAAGAAGCCGGCTCGGACCGCCAAGGCGAGCGCGCCCGCCGCGGGCAAGGGGAAGCCCGCCACGGGCAAGGCAAAGCCCGCGGCAGCCAAGGGGAAGACGCCCGCCCCCGACACGGCGAAGCCAGCCGCCAAGCGCCCCCGCGCCGCGAAGAAGGAAGACTGATCGATGGCCCACAAGAAAGCAGGCTCGAGCTCGAAGAACGGCCGCGACTCGGTCGGCCAGCGGCTGGGCGTGAAGGTCGGTGACGGCCAGCTCGTTCCGGCCGGATCGATCATCGTCCGCCAGCGCGGGATGACCTTCATCGCCGGCTCGGGCACCGGCCTCGGACGCGACTACACGGTCTTCGCGACGGTCGAAGGCCGCGTCCGCTTCGAGCACCAGACGCGCTTCAAGAAGCGCATTCGCGTCGAGCCCGTGATCGAGGCGGCACCCGCCGCCGAGACCGAGCCCGTCGTCGCCGGCGCCTGAAGCCCGGCACGAACCCAGCCACACCGCTCCCGGAGACCCGATGAAGCCGAACATCCACCCCAAGTACCACGCCTCGAAGGTGCACTGCGCAACCTGCGGCACCGAGTTCGTCGTCGGGTCCACCCGCCCCGAGCTTCGCGTCGACGTCTGCGGCAACTGCCACCCGTTCTACACGGGCAAGCAGATGATCATGGACACGGCCGGCCAGGTCGAACGCTTCCAGAAGCGCCTCGAGCGCGCTGCGACAGGCCGCTGACGGCTGGGTCGCATTCGCCGCGGCGGGCCACCAGGCCCGCCGTCGTGATTCAGGGCAGGTAGCGTCGCCCATGGCTCGCTTCGCGTACGGTGGCCAGGCGCTCATCGAGGGCGTCCTCATGCGCGGTCGCGACGTGATCGCGGTGGCGCTGCGACACCCGGACGGGCGCATCGTCTGGGCCGACGAGAAGCTCGCGGTCGGGTTCCGCGCCACGCGCTGGGCACGGCTCCCGTTCGTGCGCGGGCTCGTCGTCCTCTACGAGACGCTGGTCGTCGGGACCCGCTGGCTCGTTCGATCGGCAGGGGTCGCCGCGGTCGAGGACCTTGCGCCCGCCTCGCCGTTGGACCGGCTCCCTCCCGTGGCCGCCGAGCCCGACGAGGCGTCCGACTCGGCCGCCGTCGATCCCGGCGCCGGCCTCGGCCTCGTCCCCGATCCGGATCGGTCGTTGTCGGCCGCCTCGCCGGCGTCCAGCGCAACGGCAGTCTCGGTCGCGCTCGCCGAACCGGCCGCCGTGCCCGCCCCCGCCGCGTCGCCGGCTCCCCCGGCGCCTGCCGCCGACAGCGCCGAGCTCGGGAAGGGCGCCGTTGCGCTCATGCTCGGAATCACCCTGGTCTTTGGCATCGGGCTCTTCTTCTTCGTGCCGCTCTTGCTCGCCAAGGCGATCGCCGGCGGCCAGAGCAGCTACGTGGAGCGCGCCGTCGAGGGCGTGATCCAGGTGCTGATCTTCCTGGGCTATCTCTCGCTGATCGGGCGCACCTCGGACGTCCGACGGACGTTCCAGTACCACGGCGCGGAGCACATGTCGATCCACGCGCTCGAGGCGGGCGACCCGCTCACGGTCGAGTCGATTCGCAAGTACCCCACCGCGCATCCGCGCTGCGG
>JADGQH010000345.1 GCA_017881985.1 Chloroflexota bacterium
ACGGGCGGCGCCTCCCCAACCTGACCCGGAGCGGCCCGGGCCGCACACGGGCGAACCGGCCCCCAGAACCGGGAAGTGCGGCCCCCGGCGGCGCGGCCGGCATTTTCTATGCTCGTCGTGGTGGACCAGTCGGTCCTCCCAACCTCGTGAACAACGCGGCCGGCACGTCGCTGGCCGGTCGTCGCCTTCCGCACCCGATTGGAGGGGGCCCATGCCCATCCAGTATCACAAACCGCCCGCTCCCAGTGACGACAAGCGCTGGAAGATCGTCGAGACGCGGATGCGCCGCCTTGGGGATCGCCCCCCGGCCCTGATCGAAGCGCTGCATGCCGCCCAGGAAGCGTTCGGGTACCTCGATACAGACGCGCTCAACTACGTCGGCGACACGCTCGGGGTCCCCCACTCCCGCGTGTACGGCGTCGCGACCTTCTACTCGTTCTTCACGCTCAAGCCGCAGGGCGAGCACACCTGCGTCGTGTGCACGGGGACGGCCTGCTACATCAATGGCGCGAAGGACATCCTGGCCGGCATCGACCACGCGCTCCACGTCAAGCCGAAAGAGACCACGGCCGATGGCAAGGTCTCGGTGCTGACGGCGCGCTGTCTCGGTGCGTGCAGCCTGGCGCCCGCCGTGATCGTCGATGGCGACGTCAAGGGCAAGGTCAACGTGGGCGACCTGGTTGCCCAACTGGAGGCAATGTGAGCGAGATGCCAGCCGCGGCGCGGCCCATCCGCCGCCGCGTCATCACGGAAGAAGTCCACGAAGGCCCCGCCCGCGCGTCCGCGTACGTGTGCGAGGCGGCCAGCTGCATGTCGGCCCAGGCCCATGACATCACCCTGCGTCTCGGGGAGAAGACCGCCGAGGCCGGCCTCACGGACGTGACCATCAAGCGCGTCGGCTGCCTGGGCCTGTGCGCGGCGGGCCCGCTTGTCGAGATCGCCGAGACCGGCCAGCTCTTCTCGCACGTCACGCCGGACGACGTCAGTGGCATCGTCACGGCCCTCGAGAAGGTGACGCCGGACGACACCCGAGCCCCGCAGGGACCCTTCTTCGAGAAGCAGCTCCGGGTCGCGACCGAGAACATGGGTCGCGTCGACCCCGAGAACCTCGACGACTATCTCGAGCGCGGAGGCTACGACGCCCTCAAGCGCGTGCTCTCCGAGATGACCTCCTCGGAGGTTCGCGACGAGATCACCCGCAGCGGCCTGCGCGGCCGTGGCGGCGCCGGGTTCCCAACCGGACTCAAGTGGACCACCGTCGCCAAGGCACAGGGCACCCAGAAGTACGTCATCTGCAACGCGGACGAGGGCGACCCCGGCGCGTTCATGGACCGCAGCGTCCTCGAGAGCGATCCATTCCGGATCCTGGAGGGCATGGCCATCGCGGCCTTCGCGGTCCACGCCACCGAAGGCTACGTCTACTGCCGTGCCGAGTACCCGCTGGCGGTGGCCCGCCTCCGGACGGCGATCCGGCTGGCCCAGCGCGCCGGGTACCTGGGCGCGGGGATCGCCGACACGTCCTTCAACTTCGACGTGCAGATCCGGCTCGGCGCCGGCGCCTTCGTATGCGGCGAGGAGACCGCGCTGATCGCGTCCGTCGAGGGCCGTCGCGGCACGCCGCGTCCCCGGCCGCCCTACCCGGCGGTCCAGGGCCTGTGGGACTGCCCCACCCTCATCAACAACGTCGAGACGTTCGCCAGCGTGCCCACGATCCTGCGCAAGGGTCCGGAATGGTACGCGGCGATCGGCCTCGGCAAGAGCAAGGGGACCAAGGTCTTCGCGCTCGCCGGTCGCGTCGTCAACACCGGCCTCGTCGAGGTCCCGATGGGGATGTCGCTGCGCGAGATCGTGTTCGACATCGGCGGCGGGATCATCGACGGCCGGCCGTTCAAGGCCGTCCAGACCGGCGGCCCGTCCGGCGGCTGCATCCCCACAGAGCACCTCGACATGCCGGTGAGCTACGAGTCGCTCATCGAGGTGGGTTCGTTCATGGGGTCGGGCGGCATGATCGTGATGGACGACACGTCCTGCATGGTCGACGTCGCCAAGTACTTCCAGGACTTCTGCCGCGACGAGTCCTGCGGCAAGTGCGTGCCGTGCCGCGTCGGGACGACCCAGCTCTGGATGCTCCTCGACCAGATCACCCGTGGTGAGGCAACCATGGACGACCTCGCCCAGCTGGAGCGCCTGGCCGGGATCATCCAGAAGACGTCGCTCTGCGGGCTCGGCCAGGGGGCACCCAACCCGATCTTCAGCACACTGCGCTACTTCAGGGACGAGTACCTGGCGCACATCGTGGACCGGGTCTGTCCCGCCGGCGTCTGCGCGATCGAGCCGGCAGAGGTGATGGCATGACCACCGTCTTCACGTTCCGGATCGACGGCAAGGACGTCGCCGGCTCGGAAGGGCAATCCGTGATGGAGGTTGCCGAGGAGAACGGGATCGACATCCCGGGCCTCTGCCACCTCGAAGGGATCCACGACCGCGGCGCCTGCCGCCTGTGCATGGTCGAGATCGCGGGCTCCCCCAAGCTCGCGGCGGCCTGCATGACCAAGATCTCGGAAGGCATGGACGTCACGGCGCACTCGGAGCTCCTGCTCGAGTACCGCCGGACCGTGACCGAGATGATGTTCATGGAGCGCAACCACGTCTGCGCGGTCTGCGTCGCGAACAATCACTGCGAGCTGCAGGACACGGCAGACGAGCTCGG
>JADGQH010000125.1 GCA_017881985.1 Chloroflexota bacterium
AGATGGCCGGCCGCCACGGCAACAAGGGCGTGATCGCCAAGATCCTGCCCCAGGAGGACATGCCGTACCTGCCGGACGGCACCCCGGTCGACATCGTCCTCAATCCGCTCGGCGTGCCGTCGCGGATGAACATCGGCCAGATCCTCGAGACCCATCTCGGCTGGGCCCTCCACGCGCGGGGCGAGAAGGCCGCAACGGCCGTCTTCGACGGCGCGACCGAGGAGCAGATCCGGGACGAGCTGGCGCATTCGCGCCATACCGTCTTCGGCCACGAGGAGCCGCTCCCGCAGGACGGCAAGGTGATGCTCCGCGACGGGCGGACCGGCGAGCCGTTCGACCGGACCATCACCGTGGGCTACATCTACATGCTCAAGCTCCACCACCTGGTGGAGGACAAGATCCACGCCCGGTCCACCGGCCCGTACAGCCTCATCACCCAGCAGCCGCTCGGTGGCAAGGCCCAGTTCGGTGGCCAGCGGTTCGGCGAGATGGAAGTCTGGGCGCTCGAGGCGTACGGCGCCGCGAACATCCTCCAGGAACTGTTGACCGTGAAGTCGGACGACGTCCTTGGCCGGGTCCAGACCTACGAAGCGATCGTGAAGGGGGAGGAGATCCAGCCACCGCGGGTCCCCGAGTCGTTCAAGGTCCTCATCAAGGAGCTCCGCAGCCTGGGGCTCAACGCGGAGATCCTCGACCAGAACGACGAGGAGATCCCGCTCGCGGAGGACGACGCCTCCGGCTACCTGCTCCCTGACCTCGGCGGGATCAACCTCGCCGGGTTCGAGGACTAGCTCCGCCTTCATCCCGCGGGGCCGGCGCTCGGCCGGCCCGGCCCCGCTCGCACCCGGTCCGTATCGCGCCGCTGAAGAGCCGCGGCGGCGCGGAGGAGAACCATGCTCGAGGTCAACAACTTCAACGCCATCCGTATCTCGCTGGCGTCGCCGGAGCAGATCCGCGACTGGTCGTCGGGCGAGGTGACGAAGCCCGAGACGATCAACTACCGGACCCTCAAGCCCGAGAAGGACGGCCTCTTCGACGAGCGCATCTTCGGTCCCACGAAGGACTGGGAGTGCTACTGCGGCAAGTACAAGCGGATCCGCTACAAGGGCATCATCTGCGACAAGTGCGGCGTCGAGGTCACCCGGGCCAAGGTCCGGCGCGAGCGGATGGGCCACATCCAGCTCGCCAGCCCCGTGAGCCACATCTGGTACTTCAAGGGGACGCCGTCGCGCCTGGGCATCCTGCTGGACATCAGCCCGCGCAACCTCGAGCGGATCCTCTACTTCGCGCTCTACATCGTCACCCACGTCGACGAGGACGCGCGTCGGCGCGCCCTCATGGCTCTCGACGAGGAGGCCGAGGGGCGCGGCGGGACCGGCAAGGGCGGCGACGACTTCGAGGACGAGCAGCGCTCCGTCTTCGCGCGCCAGAAGGACGAGCTGGTGGCGGCCCAGGCTGCCCTGCTCGCGGACCTCGAGGCCGAGCGATCTCGCCGCACCGACGAGATCAGCGGCGCCGCCAAGGAGATCCAGGCGCGGCTCACCGAGCTCAAGTCCGGGGTCACCGAGGAGACCATCGCCTTCGTTCCCACCGGCGAGGTTGTCCTCGCGGCCGGCGAGAAGGGGTCGAAGGAGGCCGTCGCACGCCTCCGCAAGATCGCCACGGCCGAGTCCGAGCGGGTGACCGAGGAGTTCCGCCTCCGGGAGCAGGGCGAGCAGCGCGCGACCGAGCAGAAGATCGCCGACCTCGAGATCGAGATGCGCGCCGCTGTCGACGCGCGCCGCGAGGAGCGCAAGCGCGCGGCCGAGGGTCGCAAGGACGAAATCCGGCGCCAGCGCGACGAGATCGAGGGCATCAAGGCGCTTGGCCAACTCTCCGAGACGGACTTCCGCTATCTCGACGAGCGCTACGGGGCCGGCGCGGGCGCCCGCGGCGGGCGGATCTTCTGGGCCGGGATGGGCGCCGAGGCGATCCGCGACATCATCACCCGGATGGAGCTCGAGGAGCTGGGTCGCATCCTGCACGTCGAGGTCCGGACCACCTCCGGCCAGCGCCGCAAGAAGGCGATCAAGCGTCTTCGCCTGATCGAGGCCTTCCGCCGCTCGGGCACCCGGCCCGAGTGGATGATCCTCTCCGTGCTGCCGGTGCTCCCTCCCGAGCTGCGCCCCATGGTCCAGCTCGATGGCGGCCGCTTCGCGACCTCCGACCTCAACGACCTCTACCGGCGCGTCATCAACCGCAACAACCGGCTCAAGCGGCTCCTGGAGCTGGGCGCCCCCGAGATCATCATCCGCAACGAGAAGCGGATGCTGCAGGAGGCCTGCGACGCCCTGGTCGACAACGGCCGCCGCGGCCGCGCGATCGCCGGGACCGGGAACCACCGGCTCAAGAGCCTGTCCGACATGCTCAAGGGCAAGCAGGGCCGGTTCCGCCAGAACCTGCTGGGCAAGCGCGTCGATTACTCGGGCCGCTCGGTCATCGTGGTCGGGCCGGAGCTCAAGCTCCACCAGTGCGGCCTGCCCAAGAAGATGGCCCTCGAGCTGTTCAAGCCGTTCGTCATGCGCCAGCTCGTGGAGAAGGGCTTCGCCCACAACATCAAGAGCGCCAAGCGCATCGTGGAGCGGGTGAACCCGGCCGTCTGGGACGTCCTGGAAGAGGTCATCAAGGACCACCCGGTCCTGCTGAACCGCGCCCCGACCCTCCACCGGCTCGGCATCCAGGCCTTCATGCCGGTCCTCGTCGAGGGCTCGGCGATCCAGATCCACCCGCTCGTCTGCACGGCATTCAACGCCGACTTCGACGGCGACCAGATGGCGGTCCACGTGCCGCTCTCGACGGCCGCCCAGGAAGAGGCGCGGACCATGCTCCTCTCGACCTCCAACCTGCTGTCGCCGGCTGACGGGAGCCCGATCGTCACGCCGACGCAGGACATGGTCCTGGGCTGCTACTACCTCACCACGGACGTTCCGGAGCGCGACCGCGACGGCAACCTGCCGGCGCCGCGCCCCTTCGCGGACGAGGAGGCGGCCCTCCTCGCGTACGAGCTCTCGAGCGGCGGCATGGCGGGCGGCAGCAGCCGCACGTCCTCCCCGTTCGCGGACGGCGACCCGCGGGCCGACGTCGTCTATGCGCCGGTCTCCCTGCGCCTGCACGAGCCGATCGAGGTCAGCGTCAGCACCTGGGACGACACTGCCGGCGCCCTCGTCGACCGGCGGATCGTCACCACCGTCGGCCGGATCATCTTCAACCAGGTCATCCCGGAGGAGCTGCGCTTCGTGAACCGGGAGATGCGGCGGACAGCGCCGGCGCCCCTCCCCGGCGGTCTCCGCGAGCTCGTCGACCGCTGCTACCGCCAGCTCGGGCCCACCGCGACCGCCCACCTGGTGGACGGCATCAAGCGGATCGGGTTCGAGTACGCCACCCGCGGCGGCATGACGATCGCCGTCTCCGACATCGAGGTCCCGACCGAAAAGAAGGCGCTCCTCGCGGACGCCGACGGCCAGGTCACCAAGATCGATGGCCAGTACCAGCGCGGCCTCATCACCGAGGACGAGCGCTACGAGGCGGTCGTCGACGTCTGGCAGAAGACGTCACGCACCCTCTCCGACAAGATGATGGCCAACCTCGACCCGCAGAGCGCCGTCGCGATGATGACGACGTCCGGGGCCCGCGGCAACAAGGGCAACATCGGCCAGCTCGGCGCGATGCGCGGCCTGATGGCCGACCCGTCCGGCCGCATCATCGACGTCCCGGTCCGCAGCAACTTCCGCGAGGGCATGACTGTCCTCGAGTACTTCATCTCGACCCACGGCGCCCGCAAGGGCCTCGCCGACACAGCGCTCCGGACCGCCGACTCCGGCTACCTGACCCGGCGCCTCGTGGACGTTGCCCAGGATGTCATCACCCGGGACGACGATTGCGGGACGGAGGAGGGGAGCTGGATCACGCGCTCCGAACCCGACGAGCCCGTTGGCGAGGAGGACGTGTTCGCACGCCGCCTCGTCGGGCGGTTCGCCGCCGCGACGATCGCGTCCGCGGACGGCGTCGTCTTCGCCGAGCGCAACGATGAGCTGAACGAGGAAGTCTCCGCCCGGATCGCAGCAGCCGGCATCCAGGAGGTCCTGGTCCGCAGCCCGCTCACCTGCGAGGCGCGCTACGGCGTCTGCCGCATGTGCTACGGCCGCAACCTCGCCACGGGCTCGCTCGTCGGGGTCGGGGAGGCCGTCGGGATCATCGCCGCCCAGTCGATCGGCGAGCCGGGAACCCAGCTGACGATGCGGACGTTCCACACCGGCGGCGTGGCCCAGGCCGGGGCCGACATCACGGCGGGCCTGCCGCGCGTCGAGGAGCTGTTCGAGGCGCGGATCCCGAAGGGGAAGGCCGAGATCAGCCACATCGACGGGATCGTCGAGATCATCCGGGCCGACCTGACGACGAAGGTCAAGGTGACCAGCGTCGAGGGGTTCGACGCCCCGCTCCGGCTGCCCCAGGGAGCGGAGCTCCTGGCCGCGGCGGGCGACCTCGTCGAGAAGAGCCAGGTCATTGCCCGGGTGTCGGGCAAGGATGGTGGGCGCGACGGGCTCGACATCGTCGCTCCGGAGAAGGGGATCCTGATCCGGGACGGCGACCAGCTCGCCGTCCGCGCCGAGGATCGCGTCGAACGCGAATACTCGATCCCGCACAACGCCAGGCTGCGGGTGGAGAACGGCCAGGAGATCCGGGCCGGCGACGCGATCACGGACGGACCCATCAACCCGCAGGAGTACCTCGACACCCGCGGCAAGGACGCGGTCCAGCGCTACCTGGTCAAGGAAGTCCAGAAGGTCTACCGGAGCCAGGGCGTCACGATCAACGACAAGCACATCGAGATCATCGTCCGGCAGATGCTCCGCAAGGTCCGCATCGACCAGCCGGGCGACACGGACCTGCTCCCGACCGAGCTGATCGACCGGCTCGACTTCGAGCGGGTCAGCAACCGTGTCCTCGCCGAGGGCGGCGAGCCCGCCACCGCGCAGGTCGTGCTGCTCGGCGTCACCAAGGCGTCTCTCAACACGGCGAGCTTCCTCGCGGCGGCCTCGTTCCAGGAGACCACCCGCGTGCTCACCGAGGCCGCGATCAACGGTTCCAAGGACCACCTGATCGGGCTCAAGGAAAACGTCATCATCGGCAAGCTCATCCCGGCCGGCACCGGGGCTCCGGCGAACGTTGCCACCCGCCGCGAGGCGGATCGGCGACGCGCGGCCGAGGCGCTTGCCGGCGGCGAGCTGCCGGCGGAGTTCGGGGGGGCGGCGTACAACCCGTTCCTCGAGGATGCCGCGGACGGCGGGAGCGACGACGACACGGTGCGGCTCTCCGCGCTGCTCGCGGCCACCGGCGACGACGACGCCAGCGACGCGGCGGACGACGGGTTCAACCCGTTCCTGTCCGACGCCGGCGAATCGGTCGCCGCGAAATCCAGCCCCGACGAGACCGATTCCCGGCCATGATCCAGCGCCGGCGGGCCGCGCCCGCCGGCGACATCCGCCGAGGCGGCGGTCTTTGACACGTTCGCTGCCTCACTGCTAAACTCCGCCTTCGCGGCTACGACCGGTCGGTCGTCTCTGCGTGCTCCGCCCCGCGTTCACCGCGTCGGGCGGCGAGCGGCCCGCATTGCTGCCCGGGACACACCCGGGTGACGGGGCCGCCGGACCAGCAGACCACGAGAAAGGAACAGCGTCTCCGTGCCGACGATCAGCCAGCTCGTGCGCCACGGCCGGAAGCCGAAGATCTCGAAGGTCAAGGCCCCGGCGATGCGCAAGATCTGGAACAGCCTTGACCAGCGCCAGATGCCGATCCCGGGTGCCCCCCAGAAGCGCGGTGTCTGCCTGCAGGTCCGCACGATGACGCCGAAGAAGCCGAACTCGGCCCTTCGCAAGATCGCCCGTGTCCGGCTCACCAACCAGATGGAGGTCACGGCCTACATCCCGGGGATCGGCCACAACCTCCAGGAGCACTCCGTCGTGCTGGTCCGGGGCGGTCGCGTGAAGGACCTCCCGTCCGTGAAGTACCACATCATCCGCGGCGCGCTCGACACAGCCGGCGTCCGCGACCGCAAGCAGGGCCGCTCGAAGTACGGCGCGAAAGCGACCGCCAGCCTGCCCGGCCAGAAGAAGTAGGGACCATGCCGCGTCGCGCCAGCATTCCCCGCAAGTCGAAGTACGAGACCATCCCGGCGAACAGGACGACCGCCCGCATCTCCGCGAAGCTGATGATGGACGGCAAGAAGATCCTTTCGAACCGGATCCTTCGCCAGGCGCTCGCGCGTGCCGAGGCGCAGGCGAAGCGGCCCGGCCTCGAGGTGCTCGAGACCGCCCTTCGCAACGCCACCCCGATCATCGAGGTCAAGCCGCGACGCGTCGGCGGCGCCACCTACCAGGTCCCGGTCGAGATCCGCGGCGATCGCCGCCTCTCGCTCGGCGTTCGCTGGCTGGTGCAGGCCGCCCGGAAGCGCAACGGCAAGAGCATGAGCGAGAAGCTCGCCTCCGAGTTCGTGGATGCCTCGAACGGGATCGGCGCCGCCGTCAAGCGGCGCGAGGACACCCACAAGATGGCTGATGCCAACAAGGCATTCAGCCACTTCAAGTGGTAGACCGGAGACCCTGACCGTGGCCCGCCTCTACCCGCTCGATCGCACCCGGAACATCGGGATCATTGCGCATATCGACGCGGGCAAGACGACCGTGACCGAGCGGATCCTCTTCTACACCAAGAAGATCTACAAGCTCGGCGAGGTCCACGAGGGCGCGGCCACGATGGACTGGATGCCGCAGGAGCAGGAGCGCGGGATCACGATCACCGCGGCCGCAACGACCTGCTTCTGGGACGAGCATCGAATCAACATCATCGATACGCCCGGGCACGTGGACTTCACCATGGAAGTGGAGCGCTCGCTGCGGGTGCTCGATGGCGCCGTCGTGGTCTTCGACGGGGTGGCGGGCGTCGAGCCCCAGTCCGAGACGGTCTGGCGCCAGGCCGACCGCTACCGCGTGCCGCGCATCTGCTTCATCAACAAGCTCGACCGGACCGGCGCCGACTTCTGGCGCTGCGTCGGCATGATCGAGGACCGCCTGGGGGCGAACGCGGTCCCCATCCAGCTCCCGATCGGCCTCGAGGACAAGTTCGCCGGCGTGATCGACCTCATCCGGATGCGGGCCGTCCTCTACCGCGACGACCTGGGCTCCGAGATCGAGGTTGTCGACATCCCGGCCGAGTACGTCGCGGAGGCGAAGAAGCACCGCGAGCGCCTCGTCGAGGCCGTTGCCGAGATGGACGACGACCTGATGCACAAGTACCTCGAGGGGATCGAGCTCACGGAGGAGGAGCTCGTGCGGGGCCTGCGCCTGGGCACGCTCCAGTACCGGATTGTCCCGGTCCTCACCGGCTCGGCCCTCAAGAACAAGGGCATCCAGCCGATGCTCGACGCCGTGGTCGCCTACCTCCCGTCGCCGCTCGACGTCCCGCCGGTGATCGGGGAGCAGCCGCTGACCCACGCCGAGGTCCTGCGAACCGTCGACGACGGGCAGCCGTTCAGCGCCCTCGCCTTCAAGATCGCGGCCGACCCGTTCGTGGGCAAGCTCGCCTTCTTCCGGGTCTACTCGGGCACGCTCAAGGCGGGCTCGTACGTCCTCAACTCCTCCAAGGGCAAGAAGGAGCGGATCGGCCGCATCCTCCAGATGCATGCCAACCACCGCGAGGAGATCGACGAGGTCTACGCGGGCGACATCGCCGCGGCCGTCGGCCTCAAGGAGACCTTCACCGGCGACACCCTGGCGGACCCCGATCACCCGGTGATCCTCGAGTCGATGACGTTCCCCGAGCCGGTCATCGAGGTCAAGATCGAGCCGAAGACGAAGATGGACCAGGACAAGATGGGCCTGGCCCTCCAGCGACTTGCCGAAGAGGACCCGACGTTCCGCGTCAAGACGGACCCGGAGAGCGGCGAGACCCTCATCGCCGGGATGGGCGAGCTGCACCTCGACGTCCTCGTGGACCGCATGGTCCGCGAGTTCAAGGTCGCCGCCAACATCGGCAAGCCCCAGGTCTCCTACCGCGAGACGGTCCGGCGCGCGGCCGAGGGGAACGGGCGCTTCATCCGCCAGACCGGCGGCAAGGGCCAGTACGGGCACGTGGTGCTCAAGCTCGAGCCCGCCGAGAAGGGCTCGGGGTACGAGTTCGTCGACAAGGTGGTCGGCGGCACGATCCCGCGCGAGTACATGCGCGCGATCGACCACGGCATCCACGAGGCGCTGGACACGGGCATCTATGCGGGCTATCCGATGGTCGACGTCAGGGTCACCGTCTTCGACGGGTCGTACCACGAGGTCGACTCGAGCGAGATGGCGTTCAAGATCGCCGCCTCGATGGCCGTCAAGCTTGCCGTCGAGAAGGCCGACCCGGCGATCCTCGAACCGCTCATGCGGGTCGAGGTGACGATGCCGGAGCAGTTCATGGGCGACGTGATCGGCGACCTCAACAGCCGGCGCGGCCAGATCGAGGGGATGGACTCCCGCGGGACGACACAGGTTGTCCAGGCGTTCGTCCCGCTCGCGGAGATGTTCGGGTACGCGACCGACCTGCGGTCCGAGACGCAGGGCCGGGCGAGCTATTCGATGGAGCTGTCTCACTACGCCGAGGTCCCCGGCAGCATTGCCGCGGAGCTCGTCCAGAAGTCAAGGGTCTAGCAGAGGCGGAGGTCCGAGGCGGGTCCAGGCGGACCCGGCGCGGCGACGTGGAGCCAGGGAGCGCGAACAGCGATGGCGAAGAAGAAGTTCGAGCGGAATAAGCCGCACGTCAACATCGGCACGATCGGCCATATCGATCACGGCAAGACGACGCTGACCGCGGCGATCACGA
>JADGQH010000126.1 GCA_017881985.1 Chloroflexota bacterium
GCCGAATCGATCGGGGCGCTGCCCGTGCGGCTCCTGCCCGGCTCGAAGCCCGCGTACCACGCCGCCGCTGTGCTCGCCGCCGGCGGCCTCGTCGCGCTGCTCGACGTGATCGCGGAGGTCGCCGCGCGCGCCGGCCTCGACGAGGCCGGCGCGCTCGCCGTCTACGGGTCGCTCGCGGCGCAGGCGCTCGGCAACGCCCGGGCGCTCGGAATCGCGGCGGCGCTCACCGGTCCCGCCGTCCGCGGGGACGCCGGGACGGTCGCGGCCCACCTCGCCGCGATCGCGAGCGGTTCGCCGGGGGCGCTCGACGCCTACCGCGCGCTGGTCAGCCGCCAGGTGACGATCGCCGAAGGGCGGCGCGGCCTCGCGCCGGAATCCGCCGCTCACCTGCGTGCCGAACTTGCAGATCGCCGCTGAGGCGCTACGATCTGCGCATGCAGCGAAGCTTTGCCGCGAGGTTCGCGGTTCGCCCGGCGGCTCGGTTCCCGACGCCCCCGCCTCGGCTCCGGGAGCGCCGCCTCGGCCTCCATCGCCACGTCGGCTTCCATGCCTCGACAGATCGCCCGACCATCGTCCGCCGGACGGACCTCGGACCGGTCGTGCTCCTGCGCGCCGACTGGCGCGCGGTGACGCCCGTGCGATCGCGCGGCGCGGCAGGCATCGCGGGCCCGCTGGTGGCAGTCCGGTGGGCAAAGCCCGAAGTCCGGAGCCCCGGTCGTCGCGTGCGAGCCGCGTCGGCGCCGTGGCGCGGCTGAGGCGCGCGACCGCCACATCGGCGGGCGGGATCGTCGTCCGCTCCATCGCCGGGGTTCCGCACCTCGTGGCCGGTCGCCGCCATCGCGAACGCGACGGGGGAGCGTGGACGCTTCCGAAGGGAACCCCCAACCCCCTCGAGACGCTCGAGGAGACGGCGCTTCGCGAGGTCGAGGAGGAGACCGGCCTGGAGGTACGCATCGTGGCCCCGATCGACCGAATCGAGTACGTGTTCGTGCAGGGGGGCGCGAAGATCCACAAGACGGTCCACTACTGGTTGATGGAGCCGGTGGGCGGTGACCTTGCCCGCCACGACCACGAGTTCGACGAGGTCCGCTGGGTTGCGTTCGCCGACGCGCCGGGCCTGCTGACGTTCGAGACAGAGCGCGCGCTCGTCGAGCGAGCGGCCGGCATGATCGCCCCGGCCCGCATGATCGCGCCGGCCGGCGAGGCCCGGCCATGACCGAGATGCCGAAGCGAGCCGACGGATCGCGGGCGACGCCGCTCCTGTCGCGTCACGAGGCGCTCGGCGGGCGAATGATCGACTTCGGCGGCTGGCGCATGCCCGTCCAGTACACCTCCATCCTCGAAGAGCATCGGGCGGTCCGCCAGCGGGCCGGCATCTTCGACCTCTCCCACATGGGGGAGCTCTTCGTCGAGGGATCGGAGGCCGCCGCCGCGCTGGCCGGGGCGCTCGTGACCGACCCGCCTTCGCTCGAGGTGGGTCGTGCCCACTACTCCATGATCTGTGCCCCCGACGGCGGGGTCATCGACGACCTGATCGTCTACCGGCTGGCCCGTGACCGGTTCCTCGTCGTTGCCAACGCGTCGAACGCCCCGGTTGTCTCCGACGCGCTCGCCGAACGCCTCGACGGGAAGCGGGCGATCCTCGACGACCGCTCCCTGGCGACAGCCCTCGTGGCCGTCCAGGGACCCGCGGCGCGGGGCATCCTCGGGCCGCTCACCGACGTGGACCTTTCCACCCTCCGCTACTACGCGATCGCCGAGGGGAACGTGGCCGGGATCCCGGCCCTCGTCGCCCGCACCGGCTACACGGGCGAGGACGGCTTCGAGGTCTTCGTGGACGGCGCGGCCGCGGGCGAGCTGTGGGACATCCTCGTGGGAGCCGGCGCTCCGGCAGGCATGCTGCCGGTCGGGCTGGGCGCCCGGGACACGCTCCGGCTCGAGGCGGGGATGCCCCTGTACGGCAACGAGCTGGACCGCGCCACGACCCCGTTCGAGGCCGGCCTGGGTCGCGTCGTGAAGCTCGCCAAGGCCGGCGACTTCGTGGGCCGCGATGCCCTGGCCCGGGCGGCCAAGGCAGGCCCGCGGCGACTGCTCGTGGGTCTCGTCGTGCGCGGGCGCGGGATCGGGCGCCACGGGTACCCGGTCTGGGCGGGGGACCGACGGACCGGCGCAGTCACCTCCGGGACGCAGTCGCCGACCCTCGGCGTGCCGATCGCGATGGCCTATGTCGCCCCGGGCGATGCCGCGATGGGTACGATGCTCGAGGTGGAGGTCCGCGACACGCGGGCCGTCTCCGAGGTCGTCCCGCTCCCGTTCTACTCCAGGGCCCGATGACCCGACCCGCCGCCACCCGTGGCGGTGGGCGACGCCACGTTCGTGCGGCAGCGACCGCTTGAGCACGGAGGTTTCCCGGCCGATGATCCCGTCCGATCTGCATTACACGAAAGAGCACGAGTGGGTCCGCGTGGAGGGTGACGTCGCGACGGTCGGGATCACACAGCACGCCGCCGACCAGCTCGGCGACATCGTCTTCGTCGAGCTTCCGGAGCCCGGCAAGCGGCTGGAGCAGTTCGCGACCTTCGGCGTCGTGGAGTCCGTGAAGGCGGTCAGCGATCTCTTCGCGCCGGTTGCCGGCGAGGTCCTGGAGGGCAACGCAGGGCTCGCGACCACGCCGGAGGTGGTCAACAGCGACCCATACGGCGCCGGCTGGATGCTGCGCGTCCGCCTCTCCGACCCGGCCCAGGTGGGACAGCTGCTCGACCCGGCCGCATACGAGGCGCTGACCGCGGAGGGCTGACCCGATGGTGTACGGACCGCACACGCCGGACGACCGGTCGCGGATGCTCGCCGCACTCGGGATCGGCTCCGTGGACGAGCTCTTCGAGGTGATCCCGACGTCGGTCCGCGCCCGGCCCATGCACCTTCCGCCGGGGCTCACCGAGCTCGATCTGATGGCGCGCCTGCGCACTCTCGCCGGCCACAACCGGGTCGACCTCGCGAGCTTTCTCGGCGCGGGCGTCTACCGTCACCACCTCCCGCCCGTGGTCGACCAGATCCTCCTGCGCGGCGAGTACTACACCGCCTACACGCCGTACCAGCCGGAGATCAGCCAGGGGACCCTCCAGACGATCTACGAGTACCAGTCGCTCCTCGCCGAGCTGACGGGTCTCGACGTCGTCTCCGCTTCGCACTACGACGGCGCGACCGCCACCGCGGAGGCGGCGCTGATGACCTGCCGCGCGACCCGCCGGGAGCGGGTCCTCGTCTCGCGCGGGGTCCATCCGCAGTCCCGCCAGACCCTGGAGACCTACTTCGCCGGGGCAAACCTCACCTTCGACGAGGTGCCGCTCATCGCCGATGGGCCGGCCGCGGGCACGACGGACCTCGCCGCGCTCGGCCGCCTCCTCGCGGACCCGGAGCGCCCGATCGGGGGCGTGATCGCGGCCCAGCCCAACCTCCTGGGGCTGCTCGAGCCGATGGCGGAGATCGGCCGGCTGGCCCACGCGGCGGGCGCACTCTTCGTTGCCGTCGTCGAGCCGGTCTCGCTTGCCGTGCTCGCGCCGCCGTCAGCCTACGAGGCGGACATCGCGGCCGGAGAGGGCCAGCCGCTTGGCATCCCACCCCAGTACGGCGGCCCGTACCTCGGGATCCTCGCCTGCCGGGATTCGCTCATCCGCCAGATTCCCGGCCGCCTCATCGGCATGACGAGCGACGCCGACGGCCGGCGCGCCTATGTGATGACCATGCGAGCCCGTGAGCAGGACATCCGCCGCGAGAAGGCGGCCAGCAACATCTGCACCAACCAGGCGCTCTGCGCGCTCGCCGCGGCCGTGTACGTCGCAGCGCTCGGGCCCGGCGGGCTCCGGGACGTGGCCGCGACGGGTGCGGCCCGCGCCGCCGAGCTGGCGGCTGCGCTCGACGATGCCGGGGCGCCCCGCCTGCACACGGGTCCGTACCTCAACGAGTTCGCGATCCGCGTGCCAGACGCGGTCGCGGTCCACCGCCGATTGCTCCACCGCGGAATCCTGGCCGGGATCCCGCTCGCGGAGCTGGAGCCGGGCGACGCGTCGCTCGCCGAGGGACTCCTCGTCTGCGCCACCGAGTCCACGACCGCGGAGGAGATCGAGCTGTTCGCCTGGGCGCTCCGCGACGAGCTGGGCTCCCGACCCGGCGTTCCCGCCGGGTCGATCGGGGAGGGGAGTCGATGAGCGTCACCGGACCGAAGCTCCAGCCGACGCTCTTCGAGCTCTCAGGCCCCGGCCGCGCTGCGGGCCGCCGGATTCCCGCACCGCCCGCCGACGCGCTCGACCGGCTCCCGTCGGACTCGCGCCGGGCCGTTCCGGCGGCGCTTCCGGAGGTGGACGAGCAGTCCCTCGTGCGCCACTACGTCAACCTCTCGCAGCTCAACTGGGGCGTGGACACGGGTTTCTACCCGCTCGGGTCATGCACCATGAAGTACAACCCGAAGGTCAACGAATGGGCAGCCCGGCTGCCCGGCTTCGCGGGGCTCCATCCCCTCGCGCCCGACGAGACTGCCCAGGGAACGCTCGAGCTGCTGTGGGAGCTGGAGCGGGACCTCGCGGAGATCAGCGGCATGGACGCCGTGACGCTCCAGCCCGCGGCCGGGGCGCAGGGTGAGCTGACGGGGATCCTCCTTGTTCGTGCGTACCACCGGGCGCGTGGCGACCTGGAGCGGACCGAGGTTCTCATCCCTGATTCGGCCCACGGCACGAACCCCGCCACCGCGTCGATGGCGGGGTTCCGGACGGTCAACATCGCCTCGGCGCCGGACGGCGGTGTGGATCTCGAGGCATTCCGGGCGGCCCTCGGTCCGCGCACCGCCGCGATCATGATCACGAATCCGTCCACGCTCGGCCTTTTCGAGCGCCACATCGTCGAGCTGCTGGAGATGGTGCACGCAGCCGGCGCGCTGGCCTACATGGACGGCGCCAACCTCAACGCGATCCTCGGGCGCTTCCGGCCCGGCGAGGCGGGCTTCGACGTGATGCATTTCAACGTCCACAAGACGTTCGCGACACCCCACGGCGGCGGCGGCCCGGGGGCCGGTCCGGTCGGCGTCCTGGCGCCGCTGATCCCGTTCCTGCCGGCGCCGCGCGTCCTGCGGGAGCCGGACGGGACCTTCCGGCTGGAGCGCCCCGGCGAGCGTCCGGCCAGCATCGGCCGGATGCGCGGCCACGTCGGCAACGTCGGCATCCTCGTGCGTGCGTGGGCATATATCCGGGCACATGGGGCGGACGGCCTGCGCGAGGTCAGCGACGACGCCGTCCTCGCGGCCAACTATCTCCGCGGCCGGCTCGAGGCAGACGGCGCGTGGGAGATTCCCTTCGCGGGTCCGTGCGCCCACGAGTTCATCGCGTCCGGCACGGCTCTCAAGCGCGCGACCGGCGTCCGCACCCTCGACGTGGCCAAGCGGCTCATCGACAAGGGCTATCACCCGCCGACGATCTACTTCCCGCACACGGTTGACGAGGCGATGCTGATCGAGCCGACCGAGACCGAGCGGCTCGAGACGCTCGATGCGTTCGCGGACGCGCTGCTCGAGATCGCACGCGAGGCCCACGAGACCCCGGAGCTCGTGACGTCGGCGCCGCACTCGGCGCCGGTCCGGCGGCTCGACGAGGCGACTGCCGCCCGCCAGCCGAACCTGCGCTGGCGTGCGGCGACTCCTGCCGAGCGGTCGTCCGCGGGCTGAGTCATCCACCAACGCGTGAACCTGCCGCCGCTCTCTGACGTAAGAGAGCATGACGGGCCCGTCGGCGACGAACGCGACGATCCCGGGCTAGCGCGTGGGTCAATGACCACCGATCAACCGGACGGCGCGGGCCGCGAGCTCGACCCCTCGGAGGCGGTCCTGCTGCGGAGGATCCGCGACGACGACCTCGACGCGTTCGGGACATTCTTTGATCGCTACCGGGGGCCTGTCTTCGCGACGGCCTATGCGCTCCTGGGCGAACGCCAGGCTGCCGAGGAGGTCCTCCAGGACACCTTCGCCAAGGCGTATGAGTGGCGCCGTCGCTTGCATCCGGACGCCAGCCCGCTGCCCTGGCTCCACCGCGTGGCCCTCAACTTCTGCTATACGCGGCTGACCCGGCGGCGCCTGCCGTGGGAGCCCATCACGGAGGCGATGGCCCACTTCCTCTTCGATCACGCCGCCGAGCCCGCGGACCGGGCCGAGCTCGCGGAGCTGCGCGAGATCGTGCGCGACGGGATCGCCGCGCTGCCGGCCAAGCACCAGGCCGTCATCGTGCTCTTCTACCTGCGCAGCCGTTCCATCACCGAGACCGCCGACATCCTGGGCATCCCCGCGGGGACCGTGAAGTCGCGGCTCCATTTCGGGCTTCGCTCGCTGCGCGGGCGCCTCGAGGATGACCGTCGTTTCGGTGGCGCGTACCCAACGTCGGTGGGCGACGTGGCCGTCAAGGCAGAGATCGAGCCATGAGGGTGCCCTGGGAGCAGCCCTGCGCCGCGCATCGCGACGCCCTTGTCGAGTTCGCCGCCTGCCGGACGGCCGGGCCCGCCGTCCTGCGCGCCCTCGACCACCTCGAGCGCTGCCGCCGCTGCGAAGCTGAGCTGGCGGCGACGACGCTGGTTCTCCACGCCCTCCGACGCCTCCACGCGGAGGCGCTTCGGGCCGAGCCGGCGGCGGACGGCTGGTCTCGGCTGCGGGAGCGCCTGGCGATCACCCGCCGGAGACCCTCGTTCCTGCTGTCGGGGATGCCGGGGATGCTCATCGCCGTCGGCCTGTGCGGCGCGCTTGCGGGCCCCCTGCTCGTGAACCTGCCTGCGAGCGTCTACGACGAGGGCGCCCCGGGCCAGTCCAGGACATCGCCAGCCATCGTCTTCGAGCAGGCGAGCGACCGTCGCCCCGATTCCCCGACCATCCCCATCCTCGCCATCCACGCCATCCCCGCGACCGACGGGACGAGCCGCCCGGACGACCTCGCACGAGCGATCGTTGGGCTGCGCTCGGTGCCGCCCGAACCGCCCGGCGTCGAGGCTCCGGAGAATGACCCCCAGGCAGCGCCGATGGGCGCGGACAGGAGGTGACCCGGCCAGTGATGCGGTGAGACGACCGGGCGCGTCGGCGGATTCCTTGACCGTCGCGAACGGCCGCACCCTATAATGCGCGAACGTCTACGGGCGTTCGGCCGCGTGCACGCAGCGTGCGCCGGCTCGGACTCTCGCTCGAGGAGGAGCGGGCCACACGGCGAACGCCGTGCCGACCCAGTGACAGGAGGAAGCAACTTGACGAACCTGAGACTTCGCGGTCTCGCGCTGCTCGGGGCGCTCGCGATCGTCGCGTCCGCGTGCGGCGGCTCGGCGACCACGGCCCCCAGCGCGGCGGCCGCCAGCGCGGCCGCGAGCGCCGGCGCCAGCGCTGCCGCCAGCGCAGCGCCAAGCGCTGCCGCCAGCACCGGCCCAACCGGCGACTTCAAGTTCGGGATGGACGCAGAGCCGACCTACTTCTCGCTCGCGTACACCGACCTCCCGACCAGCTACATCAACGCGATGATCTACACGGGCCTGTACCGGGTCAACAACAAGCTCGCCGTCCTCCCCGACATGGCGACCGCGCTGCCTGTCGTGAGCGCCGACGGCCTGACCTGGACGGTCACGATCAAGCCGGGGATCAAGTGGCAGAACGGCGACGACTTCACGTCGGCCGACGTGAAGTTCACCTTCGATCTCGCCGCGTCGAAGAACTGCACCTTCATCCCGGCGTTCTGCTCGGACATCCAGACGAACGTCGCGTCGGTCACCGCGCCTGATCCGTCGACCGTCGTCTTCGTCCTGAAGACCAAGTTCGCGCCGTTCCTGGTGACGGACCTCTCGACGATCATCATGCCGCAGAAGGCCGTCATGGCCTCCTTCGCGACCTTCCAGACGGCTGCCGGCAAGACCGATGCGGCGAAGGTTTCGGCCCTCGACGACCAGATCACGAAGGCGACCACGGATGCCAAGTGCGACGGCTCCGCAACACAGCCCTCGACCTGCGACTTCGCGACCTACGTCGCGCAGATCGAGCCGATCCTCCAGGCGGGAGGCGTCCAGCTCGGCCAGGGCCAGCTGAACAAGGCCATCTACGTCAAGGCCGACGGCTCGGCGGACAACACCGCATACGGCCAGGCGCTCGCCAACGCCCTCGCGGACCTGAACAAGGCCCTCAAGTCGAGCCAGAACGACCAGGTCGCGGCGGCCTTCCGGCTCCTCGACTTCCAGCAGCACCCGGTCGGGACCGGCCCCTACATGTTCGACACGTACCAGGCCGGGCAGTCGGTCTCGCTGAAGGCCAACCCGAACTACTACGCGGGAGCCGTCGGATCGGCGAACTTCTTCGCCCCGATCATCAAGGACGCGTCCTCGCAGTCGGCCGCCCTGCAGAAGGGCGACATCAACTGGCAGTACGACATCGTGTCCGACGCCCTCGCGACGCTGAAGGGCGACCCGAACCTGCAGATCGCCAGCTTCGCCGACTTCGGCTACTACTTCATCGCCTTCAACCTGCGGCCGGGCCAGATCTACAGCGACCCGAACCTCCGCCAGGCATTCACGATGTGCATCGATCATGACGCCACGGTCAACAAGGCCACCGATGGCAACGGCGTTCCCGTCTACGCAAACGTCCCGCCCGCGTCGTGGGCCTTCGACGCGAACGTCCCGAAGTACACCCTTGACGTCGCGGGTGCCAAGACCCTGATCGAGAAGTCCGGCTGGACCCTCGGCTCGGACGGCATCTATGCGAAGGCCGACAAGCGCCTCTCCACGACGCTCTACGTCCGCAGCGGGCGACCGCAGCGCGTCTCCTTCGGCCAGCTCGCCGCCGACCAGCTGAAGGCATGCGGGATCGAGATCAAG
>JADGQH010000346.1 GCA_017881985.1 Chloroflexota bacterium
CGCGCCCCCTCGATGTCGCGGATCGGGTCCGGCGTCAGGGTCATCCCGGCGAAGAAGGGAGGGTTTGCCACGTAGGTCGAGTCCGCGGCCCAGTCGTACCGGTCGCCGTCCGGGATCGGCAGCGCCTGCCAGCGCGCGTCGCCCTCGAAGACGGAGGCGTAGGCCGTTCGGAAGAGCTCGCCATCGACGGCATCCGCGATCGCGGCCCGGACCTCCTCCGGGGATGGCCAGATGTCCGCCAGGAAGACCGGGGCGCCGTCGTCCGCGATGCCCAGCGGCTCGCTCGAGAGGTCGATGTCGATCCGGCCCGCGAGCGCATAGGCCACCACGAGCGGCGGCGACGCCAGGTAGCTCGCCCGTGCGAGCGGATGGATCCGGCCCTCGAAGTTGCGGTTTCCCGACAGCACCGCGACCGCCGTCAGCTCCTGCTCCTCGATCTGGCGGGCGACCGCCTGGTCGAGCGGCCCGGAGTTGCCGATACAGGTCGTGCAGCCGTACCCGGCCAGCGCGAAGCCGAGCGCCGCGAGCGGCGCCGACAGCCCGGCGCGCTCGAGGTACGCCGTGACGGCACGCGAGCCCGGGGCAAGCGACGTCTTGACGGTCGGTTCGACGCTGAGGCCTCGAGCGACTGCATTCGCCGCGAGCAGCCCGGCGCCGACCATCACGGTGGGGTTCGAGGTGTTCGTGCAGGAGGTGATGGCGGCGATCACGACCGAGCCGTTGCGAATCTCGCCCGGCCGGGCTGCGGGCGCATCGGTTCCCGGTAGTCTCCCGGGGAACGCGGCCTCGAAGCTCGCCCGGGTCTGCGGCACGGGCACACGGTCCTGGGGCCGCTTCGGCCCTGCGAGGCTCGGCTCGACCGAGGCGAGGTCGAGCTCCACGACGGCGTCGAAGTCGGGCCCGGCGCCCGGAAGGCGCCAGAGGCCCTGCGCCTTCGCGTAGCGCTCCACGAGGTCCACGAGCTCGTCGCTCCGGCCCGTGAGGCGCAGGTACGCGAGCGTCTCGCCGTCGACCGGGAAGATCGTGGCCGTGGCCCCGAACTCGGGGCTCATGTTGCTGATCGTCGCCCGGTCGGCGAGCGCGAGGCCCGCGAGGCCGTCGCCCGCGAACTCCACGAACGACCCGACCACGCCCAGCGCGCGCAGCCGCTCCGTGACGGTGAGCACGAGGTCCGTCGCGGTCGCGCCGCTCGGGAGCGCACCGTGCAGCCGCACGCCCACGATGTGGGGCATCGGCTGGTAAAGCGGTTGGCCCAACAGGACCGCCTCGGCCTCGATGCCGCCCACGCCGTAGCCCAGGACGCCGAGCGCGTTGATCATCGTGGTGTGGGAGTCGGTCCCGACGAGCGTGTCCGGGTACGCCAGCGGCCGGCCATCGACGTCGGCGACCGTCACGACGGAGGCCAGGAACTCGAGGTTGACCTGGTGGACGATGCCCGTCCCCGGCGGCACGACGCGGAGCCCGGTGAAGGCGCGCTGCGCCCAGCGGAGGAGCTGGTAGCGCTCGCCGTTCCGCTCGTACTCGCGGTTCACGTTGAAGGCGAACGAGTCGGCCGTCCCGAATCGGTCGACCTGGACCGAGTGGTCGATCACCAGATCAGCCGGGACGAGCGGGTTGACCCGGCCCGGGTCGCCGCCGAGGGCCGCCATCGCGTCGCGCATGGCCGCGAGGTCCACCACCGCCGGCACACCCGTGAAGTCCTGGAGGATCACGCGCGCCGGCAGGAAGGGGATCTCGGCGTCGCCCCCGGCGCCAGGCCGCCAGCTCGCGAGGCGCCGCAGGTCGGCCTCGGTGACGATCCCGCGCCCAGCGTGGCGCAGCACGTTCTCGAGGAGGATCTTGAGCGTGACCGGGGCACGGTCCAGGTCGATCTCGTTCGCCAGGACGGCGAGGGGCACGTAGTCCGGGAGGCCCGGGCCGAGGCTGGCTCGGGCGCCGATCGGGTCGCTGGTCGGCACGGGGGTTCCTCGTTCGTGGCTCGGGCGGCGCCGGTGCCGCGTGGGGCGCTACGCTGTCGCCGCAAAGAGTACCCCCGCTCGGCGCGACGCCGCGTCGATGCCAGGGTAGCGAGGAGCCCGCGTGCGAGCCTGGAGCGACGCCGTCCCGCCTCCGCCCGGGGATGCCGCGACCCTCGACGAGCTGCGGCGTGCGGCCGCAGCTCACGGACCCGGAGTCGAAGCGGACGAGCGGGACCCGTCGTCGGCCGATCCGTCGCTGCCTCCGGGGGCGCACCGGCACGGCGACACGGTGCATCTCGAGGCCCACGCGCATCCCCACGTCGCACCGCCGGCCGACGGGCGCCCCGTGATCGGGATCGTGGGAGGCGGCACGGTCGGGCTGACCCTTGCGGCCGCCCTGGTCACGGCCGGGTGGCAGGTCGGGGCCGTCGCGAGCCGCGACCCGGCGCGACGGGAGCGCCTCCGCCGGTCGGCTCCGGGCGCCCGGGCATTCGCGGAGCCCGCCGGGATCCTCGACGAGTGCCATCTCGCGATCATCGCCGTACCCGACGACGCGATCGCCGACGTCGCCTCGCGCATGCACCTCTACTCGGGCCAGGCGCTGGTCCACACCAGCGGTCTCCATGGGGCCGAGGTCCTGGATGCCGCCCGCGCGGCCGGAACGTCGGGCGGATCGTTCCACCCGCTCGTCGCCTTCGCCGACGTGGATCGGGCCCTCGCCGCTCTGCCGGGGTCG
>JADGQH010000127.1 GCA_017881985.1 Chloroflexota bacterium
CGCGCCGGTGAGCCCGCCCGGACCCGCGTCGGCGATCCCTCCCGGACCGGCGCCCACCGTTGCGAGGCGCGCGATCTCGGCAACCGACGGGTAGGCGGTGCGCGTGGCGGCGGCCAGCACGAGCCGGGCGACCGCGTCCGCGGCTCCCGGCCGCGCCGCCGCCCGGGCGGCGGCGCTCATGGCAAGGTGGCCGGCCGGGTCATCGAGCAGGTGGGCGGCCGCGACGAGCGCATCGGCATCGAAGTCCGCGTCGTCGACGACACGCGCGGCACCGGTCGCCGCGTATGCCTCGGCATTGGCGCGCTGGTGGCCGGCCGCGTGGGGGTAGGGCACGCAGACCATCGGCAGGCCGAACGCGGCGGCCTCGGCCAGGGTCGAGGACCCGGCACGCCCGACCACGAGGTCCGCCGCCGCCAGCGCCGCGGTCATCTCCTCGGCCAGGAAGGGATACGGGCGGTACCGGTCGCGGCGGTCGGTCGGCAGCGCGTCGCGGGCAGCCTGCATCTCCGCGTAGCCAGCCTCTCCGGTGACGTGGAGGACCCAGCAGCGCTCGACGAGTCGTCCGAGCGCACCGCCGACCGCCTCGTTGAAGCGCCGGACGGCCTGGGATCCACCGAAGACCAGGAGCAGGCGCGGCCCCGCGGGGATCCCCAGCCGTTCACGGGCCGCTTCGCGATCGATCGTGCGCGGATCGCGGATCGGCGTGCCCGTCACGTAGCAGCGCTCCGCGGCCAGGGCGGCGCAGCTCGCCTCGAAGCTCACCGCGACCACGTCCGCCAGGCGGGCGGTCGCGCGGACGCTCCGGCCCGGCACCACGTTGCCCTCCCACAGGACGACCGGGATCCGCAGGACGCGGGCTGCGGCGAGGACCGGGATCGCGACGTAGCCGCCGCTCGTCACGATCGCGTCCGGCCGTGCGCGGACCAGCCGCCAGAGGGCCTGCGGGAACGATGCCGCGAGGCGGAGTGGATCGAGGACGAGGTGGACGTCCCGGCCGGCGCTCCGCAGCGAGCGCAGGGCGAGCCGCGAGAACGGAATCCCCGATTCCGGGACGATCTCCGCCTCCAGGCCGCGGTACCCGCCGATCCAGGCCAGGTCAGGCGCGGCCGGCAGGGCGCGGAGCGAGCGGGCGACGGCCAGGGCCGGGTAGATGTGCCCGCCCGTGCCGCCTGCCGCGATCACCACTCGCATCCACCCATCCTCCGTGTGCCGCGGTCTCGCGGGAGATCGAGAGCAGGATGCCGACGGCCGCGAGGCTCACGATGAGCGACGAGCCCCCGGCAGAGACGAACGGCAGCGTGATCCCCGTGACGGGGAGCAGCGTCACGACCACGCCGATGTTCACGAATGCCTGGACGCAGAGATACGCCGTGATGCCCGCCGCGAGCAGCGCCCCGAACGTGTCGGGTGCGGCCAGCGAGATGCGCATCCCGCGCCAGGCAAGCAGCATGAACGCGATCACCACGAGGGACGCACCCACGAAGCCGAACTCCTGGCCGACGACGGCGAAGATGTAGTCGTTGTGGGCGTTCGGCAGGATGATCCCGCCGGCGGCGGCGCGGTCGCCGAGGCCGGCACCGAAGAGGCCGCCCAGCCCGAGCGCCAGGAGGCCCTGAACACTGTGGAAGCCGGTCGTGAGCGCGGTGTCGAACGGATTCTCGAATGCTTGTAGCCGCTCGAGCTGGTAATCCTTGAGGAACAGTGCGGCGGCCAGCACCGCGCCCCCGCCGAGGGCAAGGATGCCGAACGGGTTGCCGCCGGCCACGAAGAGCATGACGACGACCGTGACGCCGAGGACGGCCGTGGACCCGAGGTCGGGCGACTTGAAGATCAGGACCAGGAACGGCGCGACGATGACGATGAACGGGACCAGCCCGCCCCGGATCGAGCCGATCGCGGCGCCCCGGCGCGCCATCCAGTGGGCGATGTAGACGACCAGGGCGAGCTTGGCAAACTCCCCGGGCTGGATCACGGGAATGCCGGGGAGCTTGAGCCACTGCGTCGAGCCGCTGACCTCGACGCGCCACGGCGAGAAGAGCACGAGGGCCAGCAGGATGCCCGCGCCCACCAGCGCCGGCATCGAGAGGAGCCGGAGCCAGCGGTAGTCCGAGCGCATCGCGATGAGCATGCCAACCATCCCGACCGCCGCCCAGACCGACTGCGGGCCTACCGTGGCGAGCGTGCCGTCGCCGTCCGCGTAGCCGGCCATCGCCGAGCTCGAGTAGACCATCAGGATGCCGAGGCCGGTCAGGGCCACGACAATGGCGAGCACAATCGCGTCCGGCGCGTGGCGCTCGCGCGCATCGACGGGAGCGGCCAGGCCCCCGCTCGCCGGCGCTCGCGAGACGGCGGGCGCGCGGGGCACGGGAATCGTCCGGGCGACGGCCGGCAGGCGCGCCGGAGCCATCCCTCCAGCGCCCGCCGCGCGCCTGGCGTGGGTGATGGCCATCGTCAGTTGCCCCGGTCCGGGCCGGCCGAAGCGGCGGCCGAGGCGGCAGTCGCCGCAGCCGTCGAGGCGGCAGTCGCCGCGGCGGCGACCCGGGCGACCGCAAGCTTGAAGGCGCGACCGCGGGCGGCGTAGTCGGGGAACTGGTCGAAGCTCGCCGCGGCCGGGCTGAGGAGCACCGTTGCCACGCTGCCCGGCGCGGCGCCGGCAAGGAGCTCGCGGGCGAGGGCGTCGGCGCGCGGGACGGCGATCTCGAGCGTCCCGGCCTCCTCGACGCGCGCACATCCGGCCTCCCGGAAGAGCGCCGCGAGCGTCGGCCCGGACTCCCCGATGAGGACTGCGGCAGCGGCACGCTCGGCGACCACGGGGGCGAGTGCCCGCAGGTCAACGCCCTTGTCGCGGCCACCCGCGATGAGGACGAGCGGGGCATCGAAGCTGCGCAGCGCGGCGACCACGGCGTCGGGTTGGGTGCCCTGCGAATCGTTGACGAAGCGGACGCCGTCCACCAGGCCCACCGGCTCGAGGCGATGCTCGACGCCCTCGAACGTCGCCGCGGCAGCGCGGATGGCGTCCGGCGCCAGCCCGAAGAGGAGCCCCACGGCCACGCCGGCCAGGAGGTTTGCGAGATTGTGACGACCGGGCAGCGAGAACTCCCCGACCGGCATGATCCGGCCCGCCGGCCCCGTCCATGCCGGGCCGCCGCCGACGATCGGCAGCCGCTCAACACCCGCGGTGACCACCCAGCCGTCCACGATCCCGACCCCGCCGCCGATCGGGTGTTCAAGCCGGTAGCAGACCGCCGGGGCGGTCCCCAGGCCCGCGTAGCCGCCGACGACCGGGTCGTCGAGGTTGAGGACGAGCGCACCGTCCGGATCGACCAGCTCTGCGAGGCGCCGCTTCACCGCGCGGTAGGCCGCCAGGGACCCGTGGCGATCCAGGTGATCAGCGGTGACATTCGTGTAGACAGCCACGGTCGTACCGCGCGTCAGGCTCGGCAGCTGCAGCTCGGAGAGCTCGACGACGACGCGGTGCTCCGGGGTGAGCTCGGTCACGCGGTCGATCAGCGGCACGCCGATGTTCCCGCCGAGCACGACCGGATGCGAGGGATCCGCGGCGAGGAGGTGGGCGATGAGCGACGCGGTGGTGGTCTTTCCCTTCGTCCCGGTGACCCCGATCGTGGGAGCCGGGCAGAGGCGAAGCGTCAGGTCCGGCTCCGAGACGAGGGCGGGTGCACCCGGGTCGCCGCCGGCGCGGCGTGCCGCCAGGCCGTCGAGCGCGGCCCGGAGGCGGGGTTCCGTGGTCGGGAACCCGGGCGTGATCGACGGCGAGAACGCGACGAGCGCGGCGTCATCCCAGGCCGAAGACGGGTCGACCTCGGGCCCGGCCAGGAGCCTGATCGACCTCCCGTCGAGCTCTGCGAGCCGGTCGCCGAGCGCAGCTTCGGGCTTGCCGTCATACACGGTGACCGCGGCGCCGGCGCCGGCGAGGAACCGCGCCAGCCCGACCCCGGTCCGCGCCAGCCCCAGCACCGTCACCGGTACCCCGGCAAGCGCGCCGGCGCGAACCCCTGCGAGGGTCAGCGCGTCGAGGTCGAACGGGGTCGTCATCGTCAGACCAGCCGCTGGAGGGTGGCCAGGAAGAGCGTCACGCCCAGCAGCCCCGCGAGCGCCCCCACGATCCAGAAGCGGAGCGTGATCTTCGTCTCGGGCCAGCCGCCAAGCTCGTAGTGATGGTGGAGCGGGCTCATCCGGAAGATCCGCCTGCCGTGCGTCGCCTTGAAATAGGCGACCTGGAGGAGGACCGAGCCCGCCTCCACGACGAAGATGATCCCGATGAGCGGGAGGATCAGGATCTGCCCCGTGATCAGCGAGATGACCGCCAGCGTCGCCCCCAGGCTCAGGGATCCCGAGTCGCCCATGAAGATCTGGGCCGGGTGGACGTTGAACCACAGGAAGCCCAGCAACCCGCCGATCAGGAGCGAGCTGAGGATCGCGAGGTTCGGCTGGGCGGGACTGTTGAGCAGGGCGATGATCAGGAATGAGACGAAGGCGAAGATCAGGGTCCCCCCGGCCAGCCCGTCGAGGCCGTCGGTGAGGTTGACGCCGTTGCTCATGGCCACGATCGCGAAGGCCGCGAACGCGATATAGAGCCACGGTGCGATCGGCACCGCGCCCACGAACGGGACGCCCACGGCCACGATGTCGTACGTGCGCTGGATCTGCCACGCCGCGAAGACCGCGACCGCCGTCTGCCACAGGAGCTTCTGGCGCGCCCGGATCCCGTCGCCCGTCCGCGCGTTGAGCCAGTCGTCCGCGAAGCCCAGCGCGCCCACCAGGCCGAGCGCCGCCAGCGGGGCGAACGTGGAGGCGTCGACGAGATTGAAGACGAGCGCGAGCGCTCCGACGACCATGATCAGGAGGGTTCCCCCGGCGGTGGGCGTCCCGCCCTTGACCTGGTGGCTCTCCGGCCCGTCCATCCGGATCTGCTTGGCGAACCCGGCCCAGCGCATCAGCCGGATGTAGGCCGGCATCAGGATCACGATGATGGCGAACGCGAGCAGGATCGCCTGGATCAGCTCGACGGTCACGCCGGGATCCCGGCGCGGAGGGCGTCCACGATCGACTCGAGGGCGGCCCCGCGCGACGCCTTGACGAGCACCGCGTCCCCGGGCCGGAGGATCGCCCGGAGGACCTCGATCGCGGCCGCGCGGTCGGAGACCCGATGGACGTGCGACGCCGCCAGCCCGGCCGCAACGGCGCCGTCCGCGATGCCGCGCGCGCCGTCTCCGACCACGACGAGCTCGGTCACGCCGCGGCCCGCGGCCTCGCCGACGACGCGATGGCTCGCGGCGTGCGCGTCGCCCAGCTCGAGCATCTCGCCGAGGACCGCGATCGGACGGCCCGGCAGCGAGGCGAGCACCTCGAGCGCCGCGAGAACCGCGGGGGGCGAGGCGTTGTAGGTGTCGTCGAGGATCGTGAGGCCGGGTGCTGCCACGATCGCGCCCCGGTGGGCGGAGGCCGACGCCCAGCCCGTCGCCAGGCCGGCCGCGATCGCCTCGTCGGGGATGCCGGCGAGCAGCCCCACGGCAGCAGCGGCAAGGGCGTTCTGGACGCTGTGGCGGCCCAGCGCCGCGATCTCGACCGCGAAGCGCGTCCGCTGCGGCGCGCGCGCCACCAGGTCGAAGGTCATGCCACGGAGACCGCGCGCGACGACCCGGTCGGCGGTCACGTCCGCGTCCGCCGCGAAGCCATAGCGGATCACGGATGCGCGCGTACGCGACCCGAACAGGCGCACCCGCTCGTCGTCCGCGTTGAGGACCGCCGTGCCGTCCCCTGGCAGCGCCTCCACCAGCTCCGCCTTTGCCCGCTCGATCGCGTCCAGGCTGCCGGCCCGCTCCTGGTGGACCGGCGCGATCGAGGTCACGACGCCGATCTCCGGCCGCGCGAGACGGGCGAGCGTCGCGATCTCGCCCCCGACGTACATCCCCATCTCGAGGACGGCGGCCCGATGGACGGGCCCCAGGCGCAGGAGTGTCAGGGGCAGCCCGACCTCGTTGTTCGCGTTGCCCTCGCTCTTCAACGTCGGAAGCGCGGCGGCGAGGACGGCGGCGGTCGCGTCCTTCGTCGACGTCTTGGCGAGGCTGCCCGTGATCCCGACGACGAGCGGGTCGAACCGCGCCCGCCAGGCGGCCGCGATGGCCTGGAGGCCGAGGAGCGTGTCGGCCACGCGGACGATGGACGCGTCTCCCATCGCCCGGAGGGCGGCGTCGTCGACCGGGTGGCTCACGAGCACGGCGGCGGCCCCGGCGGCGACCGCGGCGGCGAGGAAGTGGTGGCCGTCCGTCCGATCGCCCGGCAGGGCGACGAAGAGGTTGCCGGGCTCGACCACCCGCGAGTCCACCGCGCCGCCCCGGATCGGTCGCCCGGCATCGCGAAGCAGCGTCCCGCCGGTCGCTGCGACGAGATCGGCGGCACGCATCGCGGGAGCGGCAGCCGGCTGGGTCGGGTCGCCGCCCCCGCCGGGCGCCGGCACGGTGCTCACGCCGGGGAGTGTCGCACAGGGTGCGCTCACGGGCGCGCTGACGCGGCGGGCGCCGACGGCGACGGAGCCGGGCGGGTCGGCGGGAGGTCGAGCGTCGTCATGGCATCGGTCGCGATCCGCCGGAACAGCTCGAACGACTCGACGGCATTCTCCATGTTGCCGGGCACGTTCACGATCGGCCGGCCCTCGCTGATCTGAACGGCGACCACCAGCTCGGGCGCGGTGCGGCCCACGAACCCGACGAACGAGAAGTTGTAGACGTCGGTCCGGAAGCTGCGGGTCTTCGAGTCCCAGATCTGGGCGGTGCCGGTCTTGCCGCCGACCAGGTAGCCGGGGATGAGTGTCCGGGCCCGGTAGAACGGGACGACATTCACGACCCGTTCCATGATCGCGGTGAGGTCTGCCGAGAGCGCAGGGGTCATGACCCGGCCCCGGTCGGCCGTGGTCGTCGGCGTGTCGCCGGTCTCCTTCACGACGTGGGGCGTCGGCAGCGTCCCGCCGTTCACCATCGCGCTGTAGGCGGTCGCCAGCTGCAGCAGGGTGACCGCGATTCCCTGGCCGAAGGAGCCGTTTGCGAGGTCGATCTGCTGCCACGGCTGGACCGCCGGGTCGCGGACGAGGCCGGGCACTTCCCCTGCCACGTCGATCCCGGTGAGGGCGCCGAACCCGAGGCGGGTCCACGCGTCGTGGAGGACGGTGGCGGCCTGCCGGGTGGTCGAGCCGAGCTTGAGTGCGACCTTCGACATGACCACGTTGCGGGACCACGCGACGGCATCCTGGAACGAGAGCGTGCCCTTGCTCCCACGGTCGGCGTTCTGCACCATGGCCCGTCCCCCGTCGAGCCGGAGGACCGCCTGGTCGCTGAGCCTCGTGCTTCGCGTGACGACCCCCGCCTGGAGCGCGGCGTCGGCGGTCAGGAGCTTGAAGACCGATCCCGGCTCATAGACGCTCGAGATGATCGGGTCGATGAAGCGGGACGGATCCCTGGCCGCGATCGCGCCGTAGTCGTTCCCGTCGTAGCTGGGGTACGTCGCCGACGCCAGGATCTCGCCCGACCTCGGGTCCATCACGACGCCCGAGACGCCCTTCGCGTGATCCGCGACCCAGGCCGCGTAGACCTCCTGCTCCAGCTTGAGCTGGAGGCTCGCGTCGATCGTCAACGTGACCGACGTGCCCGGCGAGCCGGGCTGCAGCGTCTGGGCGTTCTCGAGGATCGGCCGGCCCGTCCCATCCCGCTGGGCGAGGAGGACCTGCGGGTTTCCTGCCAGCAGGTCCTGCCAGCGACCCTCGATCCCGTACTGGCCGGTCCCGTCGCGGTTGACGAACCCCAGCAGCTGTGCCGCGAGGGTCGTCCCGGTCGCGCCACCCGCCAGGGGGTAGACGCGGACCGGCTCGGGCTCGAGGCGAAGCTGGACGAGCGAGCCGTCGGCAAGGCCGGCCTTGATGGCGCTCGACTGGGCCGGCGTCAGGCCGTGGGCGAGAACGACGTAGGCGTTGCCCCCGGCGAGCTTCGCCCGAAGCGCATCGGCGTCGGCGGGTGTCAGGCCGAGGATCGCGGTGAGCGCCGATGCCACGCGCTCACGCAACGCGGCGGTGTCGGCGTCGGTCGGGCCGGTCATCTGTGCCGGGAAGGCGCTCAGGAGATCACGCTCCACGGACGTGGCGAGCACGACCGTCCCGCTCCGATCGTAGATCGTCCCGCGCACGGGCGGGACCTCGATGCGGGCCGTCACCTGGTCCCGGGCGCGCGCCACCAGGTCGTCGTGGCGCACGAACTGCCAGTAGCCGAGCCGCCCGATGCACGCGATGCCGAAGACGGCCATGAGCACGAGCACGAGCAGGCTTCGCGGGCGGCTGTCGGTCCGGCCGGGCATCAGGTGCGTAACCTCGTTCGTTCAGGCGATCGGGCGGTCGCCGCTGCCGGTTATCGCGCCGGGACGACGAGCGGGTCGACGAGCTGCCCGAGACCCGCGTCGAGGGCAAGCTTCCGGATGGCCGGCTCGCGACCCAGCCGCGACAGGTCAGCGACCATGTCGCGTTCGTTCGCCTCGAGCTCCTGGCGCGCCGAGATCAGGCGGTCGACGTCGAACTCGGTCGCCGAGACGCTGACGGTCTGGGTGAGCGAGAAGAGCCCGAGCAGGAAGATCACGACGATGCCCACGATCAGGAGCCCGACCCGGCCCTGGCGGCGACGCGACCGGACCGCCGAGGCTCCCCGCAGCCCGCGCCGCGGAAGGTCGACGGCGCGGTCGGAGCGGATCGTGCCGCGCCGGGTGACGGGCGTTTCCTCCCGGCGGCGCGGCGCCAGGACGCCGGAACGCGGTCGCGCGCCGGCGTAGCCCGCCATCAGTCCGCCCC
>JADGQH010000128.1 GCA_017881985.1 Chloroflexota bacterium
CTGCCGGGGCACCCGAGGGTGCTGCGGCACCCGAGGGTGCCGCGCTCGGGGCGCCGCTTGCTCCCGCGCTCGGGGCGGCCGAGGCCGCGCCGCTTACCGCGGGCGAGGCGAACGCGTCCTTCCAGCAGTTGGGCACCGGCGTCGAGCCCGGTGCCGGCGCGAAGGCCGGGTCCCGCCAGCCCGAGAGGGTCGTGCTCAATCCGGTCGCCGGGTCGATCCCGTCGTACTGGAGCGACGAGGGAGCACGGATGAAGGCGACGAGCTCCTCGATGTCCCGGTAGTTGAGCGGCCCTGGTGGGTTGCCCAGGTCGGACCAGACCGGCATGAGGGAGTTCGCGTCGCCGCAGACGTAGCGGCCACCCACCGTGAGGACCGTGGTCAGGTAGGCGGGCGTCAGGTGCGTCAGGAGCTTCGCCTGGTCGTTGAGGACGGGGCCGATCCCGCCCTGCCCCTGGGCGCCGTGGCAGCGCGCGCAGTTCGCCTGGAAGAGCTTGTAGCCGGCCGTCACGTCGGTGACCTGCTGGACCGCGACCTCCTTCACGAGGCGGCTGCTGTCCGCGACGCCGGGCACGCCCAGGTCGTAGAAGTAGTAGACGATCACGAAGAGCGCGACGATCGAGACGGCGAGGAAGGCAACCCAGCGGGCGCTCGCGCTCTGGGTGACGATCTTCGCGGCGCGTTCGGGTGACAGCCCGACCCGGTGGGCGGTCGGGGGCGCCGTGAACCGCTCCTCGGTCGCCGGGACGATCCCGGTCGCCGCAGCGTCCCCGGTCGCCGGCTCGCGCGGGACGGGCAGGCGCTCCTCCGGACGATCGTCGGGTCGGTCGGTCATCGGGATGCTCGGGTCGTGGTCATGCGGTCTCAGATGCAGCCCGTCGAGCTCTTCGACGGGATGAGGCCCGGCTGGCCGAGCGCCACGGGCAGCGGCCCGAGCGTGATCTTGCCGGTGTCGAGGACCAGCTTCCCGTCAGCCTGGACGATCACGGCGAAGCGATCCATCGAGCGCGGCGCCGGCCCCAGCTCCTTGACCTTCGTCCCGAGCCGGTCGTAGCGGGAGCCGTGGCACGGGCATTCGAGCCAGAAGCTCTTGAGGCACGGGTTCGGCTTGCAGCCCAGGTGGGGGCAGCGCTGGTAGAGCGCCCGGACGTTGAGCGCCGTGCCGTCGCCGGAACGATCCTCGCCGGGGATGAACTCCTGGCGCGAGGGATCAACGAGCATGATGAAGGACCGGGCCGCCTGGTAGTAGGCCGGGAAACCGTCCGCGATCGGCAGCGCCGAGTTCGTGTTCTTGATGTCCTGGAGCGTGCCGATCTCCACCTTGCCGCCGAAGCCGCCGGACAGGTTGGGCCACAGGAACCCGAGGGTGCCCGCCGACACCTCGAGGAGCCAGAGGCCGACGCTCGCGCCGAGCGAGGTCCGGAGCAGCTGCCGTCGCGAGAGGCCCTTCGGAGCCTCCGTCCGCATCGACTTGAGCGCCTCGCTCGTGAGGGCCTGGGGCTTGCTGGCAGGTTCGACGTGGTAGTTGCTCATGGGACGCTCACAGGCTGAAGTGGAAGCCGCTGACCCAGGGCAGGGTGAACGCGTACCCGGGTCCCCGGAAGAAGATGCCCAGGAATGTCAGCACGAGCCCGAAGGCGCAGAACAGCGTGAAGAGGACCACGGCCGTCTTGCGATCCGACGGGCGGTTGGCCCGGATGTTCTCGCGATCGACGAATGGGATGAGCGCCGCGCCGATGAGCACGAAGAGCGGCACGAGCGCGCCCGCGACGGTCGGGTGGAAGTAGGCCAGCAGCTCCTGGAGCCCCAGGAAGTACCAGGGCGCCTTGGCCACCTCCGGCGTGACGTTCGGGTTTGCCAGCTCCTCGAGCGGGGCGTTCACGAAGAGGCCCATGAAGAGGATGAAGATGCTCATGAAGACGGCCGCGAGGAACTCGATCGAGAGCAGGTGCGGCCAGGTCATGACCGTGTCGTCGGGCTCCTTCTGGACCCGGACCACCGCGTCCTGCTTGACGAGCGCGAGCAGCCGATAGGGGCGCGCCGACATCGGCACGCGCTGCTTGTCGATCTCGGTCCGCCGGGTGGGATCCACCGGCAGCACGACGCGTCGCTCGGGCGGCGCCTTCTGGTCGGTCATCGGGGCGACGCCGGAACGGGCAGGCTCTCGCGGGCCGCCAGGGCAAGGTCAGCGCTCGGCGCAGCCGAGCACGCGAGCGAGCGCACCTGAAGGTGCATGCGCGAGCGCGCGGAGGCGACAACGACGCGATGGCCCGTCATAGCGGTCCGCTGATCCCGCCGTCCTTGCGGATTCGCCAGAAATGCACCGCCAGGAAGACCGCCGCGACGAGTGGGAAGACCATGATGTGGAGCACGTAGAAGCGCAGCAGGGTGTTGCCGCTGACCTCCAGCCCGGCGAGGAGCAGGACCTTCGACGGCGTGTTGAAGAGCGGCGCGTAGCCGGCCATGTTGGAGCCGATCGTGATCGCCCAGTAGGCGATCTGGTCCCACGGCAGCAGGTATCCGGTGAAGCTCAGGAAGAGCGTGAGGAAGAGCAGCACGACGCCGACGACCCAGTTGAACTCGCGGGGCGGCTTGTAGGCCCCGTGATAGAAGACCCGCATCATGTGGAGGAAGACGAAGAACACCATCAGGTGGGCCGCCCACCGGTGGATGTTCCGGGTGAGGAGCCCGAACGGTACCTCCGACTGGATCCGCAGGATGTCCGAGTAGGCCTGCGTCGCCGACGGCGCGTAGAAGAACATCAGGTAGACGCCGGTCACGGTCAGCACGAGGAAGAGGAAGAACGAGAGCCCGCCAAGGCAGAACGTGTAGGCGAACTTGACCGCGTGCTGGCGGACGCGGACCGGGTGCAGGTGCAGGAAGACGTTGTTCATCACCGCGTACGCCCGCGACCGCTCGTCGTTGGGGTACGGGTTGCGGAAGATGGACCGGAAGACGGGGCTCCGCCGGATCGACTGATCCACCCGCTCCAGGAAACTCACCTGGCCCCTCCTGCGACGCCGGGCGTGCCGGCAAGCTGCGCGTCCCGGTACGACTCCTTGTAGAGCCGACCGTCGGTCGATACCTCCTGGAGCTCGAACCGCTCCATCGTAATGGCGTCGAACGGGCACCGCTTGACGCAGAGTGCGCAGCGAATGCAGCGTTCCTCGTCGAGGATCATTGCGGCGCCCTGCTCCCAGCCGTACGCCTCCTCGAGCTCCGGCAGGAATCCCTCCGACTTCATCTGGTTCACGTCGATCATGTGGATGACGCCCTCCGGGCAGACGTCGGCACAGGCGCCGCACAGGACGCACCGGAAGGGGTCGAACCAGATGTTGTAGTTGCACATGAGGCAGCGCGTGGACTCGGCGACGGCCTGGGTCGCGCTATAGCCGAGCTCCACCCCGGTCGTGAAGTTGACCTCCGGCTCGCGGGACGCCATCCGCGCCTCCACCGGCAGCATCGGGATGTGCTGGCGCGGAAGCACGTCGTAGTACTCCGGCATGTCGTGGCGCCAGGACGAGGTGATCTTCACGTTCGCGGCCACCGTCACGTCGGCGCGCCCGCCCAGGTAGCGGTCGATGGCGTATGCGCACTTCTTGCCGTGGCCGGCGGCCTCGATGAGCGTCGCCGGGCCGGTCACGAAGTCGCCCGCCGCGAAGACGCCGCGCACGTTCGTGGCGTACGTCGCCGGGTCCACCTTGAGACGGCCGCGGGCGACCTCGAAGGTCGCCTCCACGGGCAGGAACGTCAGGTCCGCTGCCTGGGAGACGGCCGGGATGACCGTGTCCGCGGGGACGATGAACCCCGACCCCGGGATCGGAACCGGTGAGCGGCGGCCGGAGGCGTCGGGCTCGCCGAGCTTGTTGCGGATGAACCGGACCCCGGTCAGCTTGCCTTCCTCGCCGACCAGCTCGATCGGGCTCACGAGGAACTCCATCCGGACGCCCTCGCGCTCGGTCTCGCCCAGCTCCTCCTCGTCGACGACCAGCTCCGAGCGCGTGCGACGGTAGGCGATCGTCACGTTCTCTGCGCCGTGGCGCAGGCTGGTCCTCGAGCAGTCCATGGCCGTGTAGCCGCCGCCGACGACGACGACGTTGCGGCCCACCTCGAGCGGCTCGCCCAGGTTCGCCTTCTTCATGAAGTCGACGCCGTACTGCACGCCGGCAAGCTCCGCGCCCGGGATGTCGAGCCCGACGGCGTCCATCGCGCCGGCGCAGATCGCGACCCCGTCGAAGTCGCGGAGGAGCGTCTCGAAGCTGATGTCCGGGCCGATCTTCGTGTTGTACCGGAAGGTGACCCCCAGCCGCTCCACTAGGCGAACGTCCATCTCGATCGCTTCGCGCGGCAGGCGGAACGCCGGGACGCCGATGAGCATCGTCCCGCCGGCGAACGGAAGGCTGTCGAACACGGTGACGCGATAGCCCTTCACCGCGAGCTCGCGGGCGACGGCGATCCCGGCCGGCCCGGCGCCGACCACCGCGACGCGCTCGTCGCGCGGCGTGATCTGCGGCATCACGTCCGGGATGCCCGACGCTTCGTGCCACTCGACGAGGAACCGCTTCATCGCCCGGATCGCGAGGGGCCGATCGATGTCACCCCGCCGGCACGCACGCTCGCATGGCGCCGAACAGACGTAGGCGCACATCGCCGCAACCGGGTTCGGCTCGCGCGAGAGGAGGTAGCCCTCCTCGAAGCGGCCCTCCGCGGCCAGGTTGAGGTAGCCGCGGCAGTTCGTCCCGACCGGGCAGGCTTCCTGGCACTCGATGTTGCACTGGAGCCAGGACGCGTCCACCGGCTGGACGAGGAACTCCTGGTTGGGGTCGATGGCCACGATGCGGTCGCCTCGTTCGTACCTGCAGCTGCCGGGGCTCGAGAGCGCGGAAGCGGCGCGGCGCGCGCGCCGGCCGACGCCGGGGGGATCGACGGGCCGGAATCTACACGACGACGGTCGCGAGCGCACGCACGGGACCACGTGGCAGTCCGGCGGCCCACGCTCCGACGGCGATGGAACGGGCGGCGGGCGTGCCCGGTCTGCGGGTGCTTCGCCCCCCTGCCTCGACGCCGCGATACGCCTCGACGGGCTCTGACACCGGCGCCTGTCTCGAATTGACGCGCCGACGTGGCGCAGCTACCCTCGATGCGCAGACGCGTCCCTCGTCGATCGTCACGCCGACCACAAGGATCAGTCCGAGGAACGTCCCGTGAGTCCCAGCGAGTTCGTCTTCCTTGCCGGTGGCCTCGCGCTCGGGGTGCTCGCCGGTGGCGCCCTCATCGAGGTCATCCGGGCACGCCCCGCTGCCAGGCGCGAGGTCCGGCTGACGATCTCGACGAGCCCCTCCGGGGGTCGCGCCGCGACGCTGGCCACCCCGCTCATGGCCGTCGAGATGGCGCGCGGGCAGGACGACGCCGTGGCCTCGGAGGGCCGCAGGCAAGAACGTCCGTTCGGGGCGGTCGGGGGTGGAGTCGCGTCGGCCCAGGCTCCGGTGCGCGCCGCGGCCCTCGGGCGCGGGCCCGGCGCGGCCAGAGCCGAGGCAGTGGACCCGTGCGCGGCGCAGCGCGCGGCCGTCGACGAGGCGAACGCACACGCGGCCCGCATGGCGCCTGTCGCAGAGACGGCCCTCGCGCGGCTGCGCGAGGCACGACACGCCTATGACGAGCACGCGGGACGACGCGAGCGCGCGGCGTCGACGGTCGATCCGCGGACGATTCGCGCCGCGAAGGACGAGGCCCAGGCGCAGTTCCGCCGGAGCCGGCTCGCGGCACAGGACCGGGCGGCCGTCGAGGCGGCGGCCGCTGCCTGGCTCCGCGAGATCAACCGGATCAACGCACGGACCCGCGAGGCGGCGCTCGTGATGGCGCGCGAGGCCGCCGTGGAGGCGGAGCTGCTCCGCGCCGTCGAGAAGGCGGGCCTCGACGCGGATGTCGCCCGGATCGGAAGCGAGCACGCGGCGGACGCAAGCCGGACCGCCCTCATGGCGCTCGCAAGCTGCGAGGAGGCCGAACGCCTCGGGTCTGCCCCGCCCGAGCCGGTCACCGCGCCGGCGCCGCGCCGGCTGGCCGCGGAGGATGACGAGATGGGTGGCCTGGCGGCGGCCCCCGGCGAGGACGTCGCGATCCTGCGCCTCTTGCGAGGCGACCGGGCCACGATGCGTTCGATCGTGGAACGCCTCGGGGGCAGCGACCTGGAGGAGCAGCGCCGATGGCAGCTCCTCCTCTCCGATCTCGTCGACGCGGTCGTGGCGCGAGCGATCGACGCGTCGGCGCTGACGTTCCCGACCGACCACGTCTTCTGGGGACCGTACACGCAGACCCAGTGCCGCGAGATCGCCTCGGCCATGGCCGCGCTCGGCTATCGCTTCGACGGCATGGGCGGCATCGCCGACGGACGGACGCCCAGCCAGCGCGACCTCTCGCTCGCCCTCGGCTATGCCGGCGAGGACCCGATGCGGATCCGACGCTGGCCGAGCGAGGCAGAGATGCCCGCGATCTTCCGCGACGTGCGCGTCGACGCGGGTCGCCACCTCGCCGATACCGCCGGTGGGCTGACCATGGGCGAGATGGTGGATCTGCTGGGACGTCGGGCAGAGCCGCTCGCCGAGCTCTGGAACGCGTGGGGTCGCGTCCGACCGCTCCTCCTCGAGGTGCCCTGAAGCCCGGCTGCGCGGTGCCCGGTCCGCGGGCCTGTTCGGGGGGCTCGGCGGGCTATTCGGCGGGCTTCGCTCCAATGGGCTCGCTGGGTTCCTCGTCGTCGTCGATGACGATCAGGCGGAACGCCTCCGCAGACGCGACACCGATCGCGCCGCCCTCCTCGGCAGCCCAGTCTCGCATCCGCTGCTCGAACGCGGCGTCCACGCTGAGCTGGCTCGTGTGGCAGCGGAGCGCGTCGATCTTGCGCTCGATCGCCGCGCCGATGTCGACCCACGCCGTGGGCACGCCCGGCCAGAACAGGTAGAGCCGGCGGACCTTGTGGGGCGCGAACCCGGCCCGGGCCAGGCTCGGGAACGCCATCGGGTTGCGGGCGGCCGGGTACACCGCGTCCACGGCCGCGATCCCCGCCGCTCGATGGTCCGTGTGGTTGACGCCGCTGCCCTGGTAGAACAGCACCTCCGGATCGTGCGTGAACACCGCGTCCGGCCGGAACTCGCGGATCTCGCGCACCAGCAGCTCGCGGAGCGGCAGCTCGTTGGCGAGCGCCCCGTCGGGCTGGTGGAGGAAGCGAACCTCGTCGTAGCCCACGACGGCAGCTGCCTGGCGCTGCTCCGCCTCGCGCGTGGCCGCGAGCTCGAGCGGGTCGATCTCGGGATCCTCGCCGCCCTGGTCGCCGCTCGTGCAGCAGACGAGCCGGCCCACGGAGCCGGCGTCGATCCAGCGGGACGCCGTCGCCGCCGGGCCGAAATCCGCATCGTCCGGGTGCGCCACGATCACCATGAACCGTGCGGCCCGCCAGGCGTGCGGCGCGACGACGGCCCCCTCTGCCGGCTGTCCGGGCGTCATCGCCCGGCGCAGGCGGCCGCGGACGGGACGCGGCGGCGGCACGTCGTCGCCCGTGGGCATGCTGGAGTCTTCGTCACCGGGGATCAGCGTCCCACCCGTGCCTTCGAGGCCGCCAGGACCGCGCGGACGTCGGCGGCGTGGCCCTCCGGCTTGACGGCGGGCCAGGCATGCGCGATCCGTCCGTCGGGGCCGACGAGGAACGTCGACCTGACGGTGCGCATGGTCGTCCGGCCTTCCTTCGTCCGCTCGGCCCAGGCACCGTATGCGCTGGTCACCGCCGCGCCCTCGTCGGAGAGGAGCGTGAACGGAAGCTCGAACTTGGCCCGGAACTTCGCGTGGCTGCCGGCATCGTCAGGGCTGATCCCCCAGACCTCGGCGCCGTCTGCGCGCAGGCTCGCGAAGCTGTCGCGGAACTCGCAGGCCTCGGTCGTGCAGCCCGGCGTGTCGTCCTCCGGGTAGAAGTACACGACGGTCCACGCGCCGGCCCGGTCGGCGAGGCGATGGAGCGTGCCCGATTCGTCGGGGAGGGCGATCGGGGGTGCCGAATCGCCGGCGGCTGGCATCTGCGACATGCTCGGAGGATAGCCCCGACGCGTCCTGAACGCCCTCGCGCGGTTCTGCACGCCCTCGGCCGCCCGCCGGCCGCGATCCGGCCATCCCGTATACTGCCGACCGAACTGAAGATCGCCTCCGGGGAGCGCACAGCGCTGAGAGTGTGGCACCAGCCACAGACCCGCCGAACCTGATCTGGCTCGTACCAGCGAAGGAAGCAGGCCTCACCTGACTCGATGCCGTCCCGTTCCTCGACGGACGGCATCTCGATTGTCAGGAGGCGCAGGATCCCGTGGCGTCCAGCAATGACGCGATCGGCGTGATCGGCCATCCGCGGCCGCGCGCGCTCACGATCGCCGGGTCCGATTCGGGCGGGGGAGCCGGGATCCAGGCCGACCTCAAGACCTTCGCTGCGCTCGGGGTGTACGGCGCCTCGGCGGTCACCGCGATCACCGCCCAGAACACGCTCGGCGTGCAGATGATTCACGAGATCCCGGCGGAGGTCGTGGCGGCCCAGGTCGACGCCGTGCTCTCCGACATCGGCGCGGACGCGGTCAAGACGGGGATGCTCTTCAGCACGGCGATCGTCGAGGCCGTCGCCGGCTGCCTTCGCGCCCACGGCGTCACGCGGCTCGTCGTCGATCCCGTCATGGTCGCGAAGGGTGGCGATCGGCTCCTGCGCGAGGACGCGATCGCGGCGCTCCGGGACATGCTCCTTCCGATCGCTGCGGTCGTCACGCCGAACGCCCCGGAGGCCTCCGTGCTCGCG
>JADGQH010000347.1 GCA_017881985.1 Chloroflexota bacterium
GTGACCTCCGCGACCGCGATCGCGCTCGTGTGGCTCTGGATCTACAGCCCATCCGGCCCGCTCAACGACATCCTCTCGGCGTTCGGGATCTCGCGCCAGCGCTGGATCGCCGACCCCGTGCTCGCGATGCCCTCGATCATCGCGATGAGCATCTGGCAGGGTCTGCCGGCCAACGTGATCATCTTCCTGGCTGGGCTGCAGGGGATCCCGGCCGAGTACTACGACGCCGCGAGCGTCGATGGGGCGGGACGCTGGGGGCGCTTCCGGAAGATCACGCTTCCGCTGCTGACGCCCTCGATGTTCTTCACCGGGGTGCTTGCCCTGATCGGCGCCTTCCAGGTGTTCGACCAGGTCTACGTGATGGCCAATCCCGGCAAGCCGGGCGAGGCCACGATCACCCTCGTCTACTTCATCTACGAGGCCGGCTTCCGCAACTTCAAGATGGGCTATGCGGCCGCGGGCTCATGGATCATGTTCCTCATCGTCGCGGTCGCAACGATCCTCTACTTCCGGACCCAGGACCGGTGGGTGCACTACCAGTGAGGCACCCGGCGTGAGCATGCATGCTGCAACGGCCCGAACCGCCCGGCGGTCGGCGACTCGAAGGCGGCGGAAGCTCGTCCGGCAGGCCGGCCAGTACAGCGCCCTGGTCGTCGGCGGCGTGGCGATGATGATCCCGTTCCTCTGGATGCTGACGGTGTCCCTCAAGACCCGTTCAGAGGTCTTCTCCAGCTCGCCGCTCTTCTTTCCGTCCGGCCTCCATTGGGAGAACTACTCGAAGATGTGGTTCGCCCTGCCGGGCGTGACCTTCGGGACGTTCTTCCAGAACTCGATCGTGATCGCGTCACTGGCGACGCTGGGCCAGGTCATCACCTGCTCGATGGCCGCCTATGCGTTCGCGGTCTTCGATTTCCGATTCAAGCGGGTCCTCTTCGCCCTGATCCTGGCGACCCTGATCATCCCGTTCCAGGTCGTCCTGGTCCCGAACTTCATCCTCTATCGGTACCTGCCGTGGCCATTGAGCGAGAGTGGCAACTGGATCGGGACGAACCTTCCGCTGTGGGTCTGGGCGTTTTTCGGCGGCGCCTTTGGCACGTTCCTCCTGCGCCAGTTCTTCCTGACGATCCCGAACGAGCTTGCCGACGCGGCCCGTGTCGACGGGGCAAACCCGTGGCAGGTCTTCCTGCGCATCTACGTACCGCTTGCCAGGCCGGCCCTGGCGACCCTCGCGATCTTCCAGTTCATGTGGAGCTGGAACGACCTCCTCGACCCGTTGATCTACCTCCGCGACCTGCCCAGCTACACCACGACGGTCGGGCTGGCCTTCTTCCAGGGCCAGTTCGTCGGCAAGTGGCCGGAAATGATGGCCGGTGCTCTCGTCAGCCTGCTCCCCATGATCATCCTGTTCGTGATCGCCCAGAAGTACTTCGTGCGCGGCATCACCCTGTCCGGGCTGAAGGGGTAGGGGATCGGCGTGGGCGAGCTGCCCGCAGGGGAGCTCGGAAACCTCCGCCTGGCCGACTTCCGTCCGCGTTCCCAGCTCCGGACCCACACCACGGAAGCCCCGGTGCGCCCGTCGTTCCCGGCGATCGACGCCCACAACCACCTTGGCCCGACCCCGTTCTCCGACGGCTGGGACCGACGGTCACCGGCCGAGCTCGCGACGGCGCTCGACGCCTCGAACATCGAGGCGATCGTGGACCTCGACGGCGGCTGGGGCGACGTGCTCAGCCGCGAGCTCGAGCATTGGGCGCCCCTCGGAGACCGGGTGGCGGTGTTTGCTGGGCTCGACTACGCGACGTGGCCCGAGCGCCCCGACTTCGGGGAGGTGGAGGCGGCCCGGCTGCGTTCCGGGGCGACTGCGGGGGCCCGCGGGCTGAAGGTCTGGAAGCTGCTGGGGTTGCGCGCCCGCGACCCCGCCGGGCGGCTCGTCCCGGTCGACGACGCGCGGCTCGATCCGCTGTGGGCTGCGGCGGGGGAATCCCGCCTTCCGGTCACGATCCACGTCGCCGACCCCATCGCGTTCTTCGAGCCGCTCGACGCTACGAACGAACGGTACGAGGAGCTGCTGGAGCATCCGGACTGGCACTTCTGGCCGGCGCGGCCGCGTGGGCGACCGGAGGCGGACGGGTTCCCGCCCTTTGACGAGATCATCGACGGCCTCGAGGCCGTGGTGGCGCGGCACCCCGGGACGACGTTCATCGGGGCCCACGTCGGATGCGCGCCGGAGGATCTTGCCCGGGTGGATCGGATGCTCGCCGCATATCCGAACTGGCACGTCGACATCGCCGCGCGCATCGCCGAGCTCGGGCGGCAGCCGTACTCGGCGCGGGACCTCATCCTTCGCTGGCCTGACCGCGTTCTGTTCGGGACCGACGCGCCACCTGATGCGGCCGCCTGGGCCGTGTATGCGCGCTTCCTCGAGACCCGCGACGAGTCATTTCCGTACGACCCGGACGGTGGGCCGGGCAGCCAGGGTCGGTGGCAGGTCCATGGCCTGGGTCTGCCCGACGACGTGCTCCGGGCGGTCTACGCGGACAACGCCCGGCGGCTCATCTTCGGCCGAGCACCGAACGGCTCCGCGTAGCTCCGGCGCCAGCGCCCAGGCCGAGCGGCGCGCCGTTCAGGTCAGGGATGCGGCGAGCGCCTCCGCCCGTGCCGCGTCCCAGCCCATCGA
>JADGQH010000129.1 GCA_017881985.1 Chloroflexota bacterium
CCGGCGCTCCCGAGCTCCGCGTCGGTCGAGGAGAGGAGGCGCTCCAGCGCCCCGCGGAGCGCGGCGGCCCGCAGGAGCGCGCCGTCCCCATCGAGGTCGCTCCAGGGCGCGATGGCCAGCTCCGACAGGCGATCGCGGAGTCGCGCCCGGTCCACGCCCTGCGTGAACCAGTGATCGATCCGGTCGATCGCGCCCGCCCGGTCCATCCGGAACAGGCCCGCGTCGGGAACCTCGACGAGCCGGACCGAGGCGCGCGTTCCCCCGTCGTCCGCGGGTCCCGGCGCGGCGAGCACGCGGGCCGCGCCCGACACCCCGATCTCGAGGATCTCCACCCGAAGCCCCAGGACCCGGGCGAGCGATCCGGCCGCGGCCGCCAGCGCACGGCGGCTGTCGTCGGGGCCCCCACGGGCTGCCGCCAGGGCATCCCGGAGCGGCGAGGCGGCCAGCTCCCCCGGACCGCTCGGCGGGGCCGGGAGGCGCTCGATCGCCGGGGCGTGCCGGAGCGCCAGCAGGGGCTCGTCGGGGACGGGGCCCGCCAGGAAGACCCGCAGGCCCGGCCGCCGGGCTGCGATCCCGGCCGCAGCGACCGAGAGCTCGGTGGCGAGCTCGCGCTCGTCGGCGCCGGGCGGATCCGCGACGCCGACGAGCACCGCGACCACGCCCGGGCGCGTCGCGAGCCGGGTCAGCTCGAGCGGATCGGTCCGCTCCGCGCTGCCCGCGACGACATTCCAGCCGGCTCCCGCGGCGGCCTCCTCCAGCCTGGTCCGCGTCCGATCGGTGGCGGCGATCACGGCGAGCGTCGCCGCGGGTCGACTCCGGGCCACGAGCCGGGGAACGTCCGCTGACGCCGGTGGCCCGCTGGCCGGCCAGCCCACGATCATCTCGGCGCGGGACGGATCCACCGATTCGAGGCGACGGGCGAGCAGGGCGACGAGCGCGTCCGGTCCGCTGCCGGTCGGGAGCGCGGTCGCTGCAAGCAGGCGCCAGCGTCCATCGACCTTGCCGACGAGAGCGCCGGCGAGCGTTGCCGATCCGTGATCCAGCGTGTAGAAGGCGGCCTTGCGGTCATCGGCGGGGGCCACGACCACGCGTGGCGGGCGAGCAGGCCGGGCCCGCGGCGGGCGCGCGTGCCCGCCGGTCGCGGAGGGGGAGACGGCGTCGACCGGCGGTTCGACGGCCCCCGGCGCTCCGCGGCTCACGCGTCCCAGACCGACTCCTCGTCGAGCTCCTCGAGCCGGTCGATCAGCTGCTCGATCCCGACCTCGTCCGCAAGCAGCGCGCTGGCGGGCGCGTTGCCGCCCCCGAAGAGCTGGCGCAGAAGCGGGTCGAAGAATGTCATCGCGCTTCCGGCCAGCCCGCCGTCCGGCATGCTCGCGTGGAGGAACAACACGGCTGGGCCCGTCATCCCCCGCAGCTGGATCTCGCGCGCGACTTCCTCCACGAGGGCAGCGCGTTGTTCGTCGCCCGGCAGGAAGGGAAGCATCACGCGGAAATCCCGGCCCGCGGTTCCATCTCGGCTGCGAGGGCGAGCCGGAATGCCTCGTATGGGACCGCGCCGCGAAGAGCCAGGGTCACCCGGATCAGGCGGGGCGAATGCGCCAGCTCAGAGCGGACAGCCGCGACGGTCACGCGGGCGGCTTCGGCGATCGGGAAGCCCCCCACGCCGGTCCCGAGCGCGGGAATCGCGAGCGTCTCCACGCCCAGCTCGCGGGCCCGTGCGAACGCGTTGCGGACGGCGCGGTCGATCGTGGCGGAGTCGGTCCGGCGCGCGTGGTCGATCGAGACCGCGTGGATCACCCAGCGCGCGGCAAGCGACCCGCCACCGGTCACGATCGCGTCGCCCAGGTCGGCAGGTCCCTGGCGGACGGCCGCGAACTCGATCGCCTCGCCGCCCTTGCGCTTGATCGCGCCGGCGACCCCGGTCGCCATCCACAGGCTGGTGCTCGCCGGGCTCACGATCGCGTCCACCTCGAGGTCACAGATGTCGCCGTTCCAGAGCGCGATCTCCGCCATGGCCCCCGGTCCTGTGTGAGCGTGCAGATGCCGACCGTCGCGGCCGGCGCAGTGTACACCCGAGGCAGGCGCGCAGACATCGCGGCGACCACCTCCCAGCTGATCGTGGTGCGTTCCCGCGCCAGCTCCGCGGCGGTGATCCGGGCGTCGCCCTGCTCGCCCAGGAGCACGAACTCGTCGTCCGGCGTGACGGGCGGCCCGGGGACGTCGGTGACGTCCGCCATCACCGCGTCCATTGCCACGGTCCCCACCAGGGGGACCCGGCCGCCACGCACGAGCGCGAACGCGCGATTCCCGAGCCCCCGGGCCCAGCCGTCCGCGTACCCCACCGGGAGCGTCGCGATCCGGCTGAAGCGGGCGGTGACGAAGCTCGGGCCGTACCCGACGCCCTCGCCGGTGGGCAGGTCGGTCACGCGCACCGGCCGGGCATGCAGCGAGAGGACCGGCCGGAGCGCCGCGTGGATGCCGGCCGCCGCCCGGCCGACCGGGAGCCCCTCCGGCGCGATCCCGTAGAGCGCCAGCCCCACCCGGAGACCGTCGAAGAGCGGCCGCTCGCCGCCGACGTACCGCTCGACGGCGAGCAGGCCGCCCGACGCCAGCAGATGGCGGTGCGGGGCAGGCAGCCCGGCCGCCGCCAGGGCGTCGAGGGCGGCCTCGAAGCGCGCGACCTGGCGCGCGGTCCGGCCCGCGTCCTCGGGCGACTGGAGATGCGACCACGCCCCGTCGAAATGGGTCCCGGGAACCGCCGCCAGCTCCCGGACCGCCGCAACGGCCTCGTCCGGCGCCAGCCCGTCGCGGCCGAGCCCGGTCTCGATCCCGACGTGGACGGCGAGCTCGCCGAGCCGCCCGCGGGCTCGACGACGCACTCGGGCGTAGGCCGCCAGGCCGCGGGCCCAGATCACGCTGTCGCCGGCTGCCAACGCGATCCCCGCCCGGGCAGCCTCCGCGACGCCGTCCGGCGGGACCGGGAACAGGACGAGGATCGGGGCCGTGATCCCGGAGGCGCGAAGCGCAAGCGCCTCGTCGAGCGTCGCCACGCAGAGACCGCGCGCTCCGGCCTCCAGCGCGGCATGGGCAACCGGGACGGCACCGTGGCCGTAGGCGTTGGCCTTGACCACTGCCTCGACGAGCGTGCCCGCCGGAAGCGCGGCAACGATCGCCCGCACGTTCGCCGCGAGCCGGTCCAGGTCGATCTCCAGCCATGCCGTTCGCGGGAGGGGCGGCAGCCCGGCGGCCCGGAGGCGCGCCTCGATCGGCAACGCCTCGCCGGTCATCCGGCGGGCGTCCCGAACCCGAGCGTGGCGCCGCCCGCCCGACGCGCGGCATCGACCGCGAGCCGGTGGCGCGCCCGAGCGATCTCGACGGGCAGGTCGCCCGCCAGCAGGCCGGCGTCGCCCATGCGGTGCCGCACCGCCTCACCCGCCATCCCATGCAGGTGGACGCCCAGGCGCGCGGCCGCGTACGGACGGAGGCCCTGCGCAAGCAGGCCACCGATGGTCCCGGCCAGGACGTCTCCGGTCCCTCCCGTGGCAAGTGCCGGGTTCTCGAACGTCGACACGGCCGCGGACCCGTCGGGCGCCGCGATCACGGTGTGCGCTCCCTTGAGCACCACGACCTGGCCCCAGGCGCCGGCCGCGTCGCGGGCGGCCGCGAGCCGGGCCGCGTCGTCCCCCACGAGGTCCCCGTCGGCCTCCGGCTCGACGCCCGCGGCGGCCCGCAGGCGGCGGAACTCGCCGGCATGGGGGGTCAGCACGCACGGTCGGGCCACGCCCTCCCACCAGCCGTCCTCGGCGGCAAGCGATCGGAGCGCCTCGGCGTCGACGACCGCGGGGCTGGCGTCGTCGCCGGTGCCGGCCGCGAGGATGCCGCGGATCAGCGCGGCCACCGCGAGGGACGGTCGCAGCCCCGGGCCCACGACGAGCGCGTCGTGCTCGTGGTCGAGGATTCGCGCCAGGGCGGGCTCCGGGTCCACCTCCTCGACGTCGTCCTCGGCAAGCGCCAGGGTCGTGGCCTCGACGACCTTCGCCGCGAAGAGCGGCTGGAGCGACTCCGGGACCGCGAGCGTGACGAGGCCCGCTCCGACCCGGCCGGCCGCCTGGCAGACCAGGAAGGCGGCGCCCGCGTAGTCGAGCGACCCCGCCACGACGAGCAGCTTCCCGAAGGTGCCCTTGTGGCCACGCATCGGTCGTCCGGGCAGCAGGAGCCCGGCGCTCCGGTCGTCGAGGCGCTCGGCCGGCCGCTCGACCCCGGCCGGATCGGGATGCTCAGCCGTCATTGCCGGGCTCCTCGGCGGCAGCCGTCAGGGCCGCCGCCTCGCGACCGAGCCCGCGGATGCGCTCCATCCGGCGGAGCAGCGCCGCCTCGCGGTCGCCCAGCCGCTCCTCGATGTCGAGCGGGAAGACATAGCGGCCACCGGCGGTGCGCACGCCGAACGCGACGGCCAGGGCGTATTCGCGCTCGTGGGTGATGCTGACGGCGATCCGCGCCAGTCCCAGCTGGTCGGCCCGCGCGGCTGCCCGCCCATGGAGCCGGACCGCGGGCTGGCCGGTCGGCATCCGCTCGATCTCGATGTCGGTCCAGCCGATCCCGCGCACGCCGAGCCCGAGCACCTTGCTCACCGCCTCCTTGGCGGCCCACCGGCCCGCGAAGGTCTCGGGACGCGCACGCACGTACTCCGCCTCGCGCGGCGTGAGCACGCGCCGGACGAAGCGGTCGCCGAAGCGGGCCAGCGCCTCGCGGATCCGCTCGACGCGAATGATGTCGAGCCCGAGCTCCGGCGTCCCATCCGGGACCCGCGGGTCCGGCGTGGCCACGCGCTACTCGACCGTGACCGACTTCGCGAGGTTGCGAGGCTGGTCCACGTCGGTCCCGCGCGCGACCGCGGCATGGTACGCGAACAGCTGGAGGGGAATGATCGCGAGGATCGGCCCGAGCGCCTCGTGGGTCGGCGGAACCCACATGATGTCGTCGGCGAAGCGCTCGATCTGGTCGTCGCCCTCGGTCGCGACCGCGATCACCCGGGCGTCCCGGGCCCGGCCCTCCATGATGTTGCTGACCAGCTTCTCGTACACCGTGGAACGCGTCGCGACCGCCACCAGCGGGCACTCCGCGTCGAGCAGGCTGATCGGGCCATGCTTCAGCTCGCCGGCGGCATAACCCTCGGCGTGCAGGTAGCTGACCTCCTTGAGCTTGAGGGCACCTTCCATCGCGGTCGGGTAGGTGTAGCCGCGCCCCACGAACATGAAACCGCGGGAGTTGACGTACCGCCGGGCGATCGGGGCGATCCCGCCGGCCGCGTCGAGGGCCCGCTGGGCCGCGTCCGGGAGCGCACGCAGCTCGCGGACGAGTGCCGCCTCGACCTCCCGGTCGAGCGTCCCCCGCAGGCGCGCGATCTGCGCCGCGACCAGGACCAGGGTCAGGACCTGGGTGGTGAACGTCTTCGACGCGGCGACCGCGACCTCCGGGCCCGCCTGCAGGAAGAGGACCGCGTCCGCCTCGCGAGTGATCGCGGACCCGACCGTGTTCGTCACGGCGATGATCGGGCAGCCCTGCTCGCGGGCGAACCGGGTGGGCGCGATCGTGTCGGCCGTCTCCCCGGACTGCGTGACGGCGATGACGAGCGTGCGGCCGTCGAGCGGCGGCGGGCTGTAGCGGAACTCGGAGCCCACGGTCACGCGGGCGGGGAGCCCGGTCCAGTCCTGGACCGCGGCGGCACCGACGAGGGCGGCGTAGGACGCGCTGCCGCACGCCACGAACTCCACGCGGTCCACGGCGGCGAGCGCCGTCGCCATGCCGGCCAGCTCGTCGGTGCGGATGGTGAGAGCCGGGCCCAGCCGGCCTGCCAGGCACTGGCGGAGCGCCTGCGGCTGCTCGTGGATCTCCTTGAGCATGAAGTGATCGAAGCCGCCCTTCTCGGCAGCCTCCGGCGTCCAGTCCACCCGGGTCACGAGCCGCTCGCGGGGCGACCCGTCGACGCCCGTGATGATGGCCCGCGTCGGTCGCAGGTCGACGACGTCGCCCTCCTCGAGGAAGATCACCCGGTCCGTGTGGGCGAGGATCGCCGCCACGTCGGACGCGATGAAGGCCTCGTCATCCCCGAGCCCGACGACCAGCGGCACGTTCTGCCGCGCCCCGACGAGGCGATCCGGCTCGCCCCGGTGCATGACGGCCACGGCGTAGGCGCCCTCGACGAGGGCGAGCGCGGCCCGCACGGCATCCGCGAGGTCGCCCGCGTAGGCTTCCTCCACGAGGTGCGCCAGCGCCTCCGTGTCGGTCTCGGAGCTGAGGACGTGGCCCCGCGCCTCCAGGCCGTCGCGCAACTCGCGGAAGTTCTCGATGATCCCGTTGTGGATGACGGTGATCGCGCCGGTGCAGTCCACGTGCGGGTGGGCATTGAGGTCGTTCGGGCGCCCGTGGGTGGCCCACCGCGTGTGCGCGAGGCCGATCCCCGCGTTCGGCGTCCGGTCGAGGAGCGCCGTGCGCAGGTTCGCGAGCTTGCCCGCCCGCTTCTCGACGAAGAGCTCGCCGGACTCGGTGACCAGCGCGATCCCGGCCGAATCGTAGCCGCGATACTCCAGGCGCCGAAGCCCCTCGAGGAGGATCGGGCCGGCTGCCCGCGGGCCCGTGTAACCGACGATGCCGCACATGCCGTCGAGTGCCTCCGTTGCGCCAACCGGACCTCGATGGCCGCGGGGCTAGTTTAGGCGGTCGCCCGCCAACGCCGCGAGCTCGTCGGCGAGCCGGCCGACCAGCTCGTGGTCCTGGCCCTCCACCATCACGCGGAGGGCGGACTCAGTGCCAGACGGGCGCACGAGGATCCGCCCGCCGATCGACAGCCGGGCCTCCGCGGCGGAGATCGCCCGGCGCAGCTCGGGATCCGCCTCCCACTGCTCCTTGTGGCGCACGTGGATCGCGCGCTGCTCCTGCGGGAAGAGCGGCACCTCGGCCGCCAGCTCGTCGATGGGACGGCCGGTCCGGCCCACGATGCCGAGGACCTCGAGCGCGGTGACCAGCCCGTCGCCCGTCGACGCGTGGTCGAGAACGATCACGTGGCCGCTCTTCTCGCCGCCCAGGTTCGCCCCCGTCACCTGCATCCCGTCGAGGATGTACTTGTCGCCGACCGGCGTCCGGACGACCTGTCCGCCCCGTGCGCCGAGGGCCATCTCGAGGCCGCCGTTCGAGAGGACGGTGACCACGAGGATCCCGCCGGTGAGCGCGCCGCGCGCCAGCCGGTCGAGCGCGCACAGGCCCAGCAGCTGGTCCCCGTCGACGACCCGGCCGTGCCGGTCGACGACGACGAGGCGATCGGCGTCGCCGTCGAGCGCGAAGCCAAGGTCCGCGCCGCGGGCGATCACCTGCTCGGCGAGGTCGGCTGGCGCGGTGGCACCGCAGCCGACGTTGATGTTCTCTCCGTCCGGGTCGTTGTGGATCACCTCCACGCTGGCCCCGGTCGCCGCCAGGAGATCCGGGGCAGTGACGCCGCCGGAGCCGTGCGCGCAGTCGAGCACGATGCGCAGGCGGCATGGCGTCGCCCGGGCGAGGCGCAGTCGATCAGTCCGATACCGGTCGACGAGGGAGACGTCGTGGACCATGCGCCCGATCCCGCCGTTGCGCGGCCCGGCGAGCTCCTCGGTTCGCCAGATGAGCTGCTCGAGCCGGTCCTCGACCGCGTCGTCGAGCTTGAGGCCGCGCCCGTCGAGCACCTTGAGCCCGTTGTCGTCGGCGGGGTTGTGGGACGCCGAGACCATGATCCCGGCCGCGAAGGAGCCCGTCCCCGCCAGGAATGCGAGGGCCGGCGTCGGGAGCACGCCCGCGTCGTGGACGTCGGCGCCGAGGCTGGCGGCGCCGGCCGCGATGGCAGCCACGAACATCTGCCCGGAGCGCCGGGTGTCGCGGCCCACGGCGAGGCTCCCGCCTGCCCCCACGAGCTCGTGGGCGGTCGCCCTTCCCAGCGCGTAGGCGATCGTCGGCCGGAGGTCGACGTTGGCGACCCCGCGGATGCCGTCGGTCCCGAAGAGTCGACCCATGGTCACGGGACCGCGGATGGGCTGGGCGCGGGTGACGGCGACGGCGAGCTGGGCGGCGTGACGGTCACGGAAACCTCCGGCGGCGCGAGCGCAGCGACGGTCAGGGCGGGCGGCACCGCCACCACGGGTGCGAGGGGATGCGTCCCGGCGCCGAGGCCCGCCACGTCGACGCTCGCCACGAGACCGGCCCCGTCGAGCGCATTGAGCGCCCCGATCGGACCGCCGATCGTGACGACGACCTGGGCCGCGCTCAGATCGTAGCGGGTCGCGGGGTCCGCGTTCGCAATGGTGATGCCGACCTGGAAGGACCGCGTCCCGACCTGCGGGCGAATCGCCACGGTCACGCGGGCGGTCGTCACGCCGAGGGCCGTGACGCCGGGCGGGAGGTCGAGCGCGGCGTCGGCAACGACGTCGGTGGTCGCCCCGGCGATCGAGACGGGCTTCGTGTCGATCTTCACGAGCGTGGCGAGCAGCGCGGACTCCGCCTCGACGGTGACGAGCAGCGGGGCGGCGGTGATCCCGCTGACCAGCATGCCCGGGTCCGGGATGCCGGATACGACGGGGTTGACGGGAAGGGCCCGGGTCGAGAGCTGGCTGCCGATCTGGATGGTCACCCGAACCGAGCTCGGCTGCAGCTCGACGGTCGGGACCACGTCGCCGCGCGCGTCGACCGCGAGCAGGTCGACGACCTGGTTGATGTCGAT
>JADGQH010000130.1 GCA_017881985.1 Chloroflexota bacterium
CGGCCGTGATCTCGGCCGTGACGGTGCTCATCTGGTCCGGTGTCGCGACGCTCACGCCGACGGAGCGGACGCTGGTCCCGCCCACGAGGAGCGCGTTGGCTGTCGAGACGGGGATCAGGATCTGATCGTCGGGGCTCGCGAATCCCGTGCCGCCCTTTGGCTGGAGGATCCCGACGATGCGGAACGGGAGGCCGCCGATGGCGACGTCCGTCCCGACGGAGCTCGCACCCAGGCCGAGGTCGTCGGCCGTCGTGGAGCCGAGGACCGCCACGCGGAGCCCGGCATCGAGACTGGCCTGCGTCAGGAACGATCCCTGCCACATGGTGTAGGCCCGGACGGTCGGGTAGTCCGGCGTCGTGCCGATGATCGTGGTGGTCGTGTTCTTGGCGCCGGCGATCACGAGCTTCTGCGTGGACAGCTCGGGCGCGACGGCCTCGACGCCGGTCAGCGACCGCAGGGCTGTCGCGTCGGCGAGGGTGAGCGTCGTCGACGAACCCGCCGCCCCGCGCGTGAAGCCGCTGAAGGAGGAGCCGGCGTTGACCGTGAGGAGGTTCGTGCCCAGGCCCGCGAGCCGATTCGTGATCCCGCTCGTGGCCCCCTGGCCGACGGCGACCAGCGCGACCACCGACGCGACGCCGATGATCACGCCCAGCATGGTCAGGGCCGTTCGCAGCTTGCCGGTGCCGAGTCGACCGAGCGCGAGCTGGAGCAGGTCGCGCGCGCTCATGCCGCGATCCGTCCGTCGCGAATGTGCACCTGGCGGTCGGCGACGGCCGCGACCTCCGGGTCGTGGGTGATCAGGATGATGGTCCGGCCGGACGCGTGGAGGTCGTGGAAGAGCGCGATGACCTCGGCCCCCGAGTGGCTGTCGAGGTTGCCGGTCGGCTCGTCGGCCAGGAGGAGCGCAGGCTCCGTGACGAGTGCGCGGGCGATCCCCACGCGCTGCTGCTGGCCTCCCGACAGCTCGGTCGGCTCGTGATCGAGCCGGTCGCCCAGGCCCAGGCGCTCCAGCGTCGCCTGCGCGCGCGCGTGGCGCTCACGGCGCCCGACGCCCTGGTACATCAGCGGTGCCGAGACGTTCTCCAGGGCGGAGGTCCGCGGCAGCAGGTTGTAGGACTGGAAGACGAAGCCGATCGAGCGGCTCCGGAGCCGGGCAAGCCCGTCGTCGTCGAGCGTGTCGACCGGGGTGCCGTCCAGGATGTAGCGACCCGACGTGGGCCGGTCCAGGCACCCGAGGATGTTCATCATCGTGGACTTCCCGGAGCCCGAGGGCCCGATGATCGCGACGAACTCGCCCCGGTCGATCTGGAGGTCCACGGACACGAGCGCGGGCACGGCGAGACGGCCGGACGTGTAGACACGCGAGACGCCCTCGAGCGCGATGATCGCGTCGCTCATGGCGCGACGATCCCGCCGCCGCCCCGGCCGAAGCCGCCGCCGCCGCCACCGCCGCCGACGCCGGGGATCGCCACGCCGCCGCCCGTGGTGGTCGTGGACGTGCGCGCCGACACGGTCCCGATCGAGACCGTCTCACCCTCCGTGATGCCCGACTTGACCTCCGCGAGGCTCGTCGTGACGAGGCCAACCTGGACCGGGACGACCTGGGAGGTGCCGTCCGCTGCGATGACGCGCACGCCGTAATTGCCGGCGGATCCGACGAGGGAGATGGCGGGAACGGCGATGACGCTTGCCGCCTGTGCCGTCGTGACCGCGGCACTCGCGGTCATCCCGGAGAGCACGCTCGCCGGCGCGTTGGTCAGCGTGATCCGGACCGCGTATGTCACGACGCTGGACCCGCCCGCGCTCGTGGACGCGGTCGGCGTGATCTGGCTGACGATCCCGTCGATCGGTGTCGAGCCGGCGGCGGCGACCGTCACCGTCGTTGGCTGGCCCACCTTCAGCTTGCCGATGTCGCTCTCGGCGAAGCTCGAGGTCACCTGCATCGGGCCCACCTCGAGCGTGATCGCGTTGCCCGACGGTGCGAGCACACCGCCCACGACGCCGACGGAAGCCACGACCCCATCCGCGGGGGCGGTGAGCGTCGCGGCTGCGACCTGGATCTTCGCCTGGCGGACGGACTCCTGGGCATTCGTGATGGCAGCCTGGTCGGACGCGAGGGTCGCGGCCGTCGCGGGCGCCGTGCGACTCGCGTACGACAGCTGCGCGGACGTGAGCCCGAGGCTCGCGGACGCGAGCTGCGCGGACGACGAGTTGGCGGACGTCGAGAGCTGAAGCTTCAGCGAGGCCAGCTGATTGGTCGCGTTGGTGACGGCCGCCTGGTCGGACTTGATCAAGGTGCTGGGCGGCCCGGCGGCAAGGTCAGCGGCGAGCTGGTCCTGCGCGCTCTTGAGCGCAGCCTGGGCCTGGCTCAGCTTGAGCGCGTTCTGCTGGTCGGTGATCGACGAGATCGTGCCGGTGCCCGAGAGCTGCGCGTTGAGCGTGTCGAGCTTGGCCTGGGCGGCGGCGCCCGCGCTGCCGCCCGCGTTCTGGGCGCTCGTCGCGGCGGCGGGGACCGCGGCCTGCGCGGTCGCGATCGCGGCGTTGTCGGCGTCAATCGTCGACTGAGGCACGGTTCCCGGGGTGGCGACGTTGAGGGCGTTGTCGTCGGCCAGCTTCTTCTGTGCTGTCGCCAGCGCCTGCAACAGCTGCTGAGAGACCGGTTGGGGCGCCTGTGCCTGTGCCGTCTGAAGTGCCTGCTGCGCCTGCGTCAGCGAGAGACTGTTCTGCGTCGACGTGGAAGACGACTGCGCCTGGGCGGCCGCGATCTGCAGGTTCAGCGAGTCGAGGTTGTTTTGGGCGGACGTCACCGCATTCTTGTCCGCGGTGATGGTGTTCGCGACCGGGCCGGCCGCAGTGTCCGCGGCGAGCTGGTCCTGCGCGTTCTTGAGGGTCGCCTGGGCCTGGCTCAGCTGGAGGTTGGCCGAGGCCGTGCTGATCGGGGCGCTCTTCTGGGCCTGGGCCAGCTGCTGCTGCGCCTGCTGGATCGAGACGGCCGCGGCGGCCCGATCCGTCGCGGAGAGGCCGCCCTTGTCGGTCGCGAGCTTCGCCTTCGCGACCGCGAGGCTTGCGTTGGCGATCGCGAGCGTCGACGTGACCGTGCTGGAGTCGGCGACGGCAAGAGTCTGGCCTGCCGTGACGCTGTCGCCGACGGCCACGTTCACGCTCTTCACGAGCCACGTGCTTGCCCCGCCCCCCGTGCCCGACGAGCTGGACGAGCTCGACGTGGTCGACGCGACGAGCTGCGGCTGGCTGCCGAAGGCGAGGCCGTAGATCGCGCTGGGCGCCACGCTCCCGGTGGCCACGGACTGGGCGACCACGTTCTCCCGGGTCGCCGTCGCCGTCAGGTATTGCGTAGCCGCGGTCGAGCCGAGGCTTGGCCCGATCACTGCGAACGCGATGGCACCGACCCCGATGACGATAAGGCCGATCACGGCGAGGATACGAAGCTTCATGCGGATTCCTCTGTGTATGCGTGCCGGCGGGGCCGGGGCGGGTACGGTCCATTGGGCCGGGGGCGGGGCCTGATCGTCGGACGATGAGAGGCAGGTGTACCGCCGTCCCCTGAAAGGAGCCTGAACCGGACTCAGGCGAGAAGCGGCTCCACGGTCGGCGTCCAGACGAGGCGCTCGTCCGCCGTGATGGCCAGCGCGCCGTAGCCCGGGTGTGTCGCGACCCACGCGGGGCCGGCGACGCCCATCGCGAAGGCCGTGGTCGCATAGACGTCCGCCCAGGTCAGGCTGGGCCCCACCACCGTGACGCTGAGGAGGCCGGTGGGGGCCGCTCCCGTGCGCGGGTCCCGGATGTGCTCGCCCCGCTCGTACGTGCCGGACGTGGCGACCGCGAGATCGCGGACGGCAAGCACGCGGGCAACGGCGTCGGCGCGGTCGGGGTGGCGGATCCCGACCCGCCATGGCCGGCCGGGCTCCGGCTCGCCACGGGCGATCACGTCCCCGCCGCAGTTGCAGCTGTAGTTGCGGGCACCGGCCTCGTCGAGGAGGAGCGCGGCCTCCTCCACCGCCCAGCCCTTCACGATCCCGGATGGGTCCAGGCGGCCGTCGGCACGGTGGCCGCGCGCGTCGAACCAGCCGTCCGTGGTCCGGTGCAGGTCATCGCACATGCCCAGGACGAACCGGACCTCCGCCGACGCGTGGGCCTCGGCGAGCTCGCCGCGGGCGATGCGGCTGATCTCGCTTCCGGGCCGATACGTGCTGAACCGGTCCTCGATCTCCTCGAGTCTCGCGAGCATCGCGTCCACGACTGATTCGGGGATCCCCGGGTCACGGACGTCGATGCTGATCACGGTGCCCATCACCGGCGCCACGCGATGCGGGCCGCGCGTGCGAGGCTCCGAACGGGAGGCCGCAGGTATCGTGTCAGCCACGCGAGGGCTCAGCCATGCGCCGCCTGGTCCAGGGCGGACTGCAGGGACTGGGCGTATGCGTCGCTCGTGTAGGTGGCCCCGGAGACCAGGTCGATCTGCGCGCTCTGGGCCGTCAGGGCCTCGCTGCGCAGCATCGGCTCGACGATCTGGCTGATCTCGGCGGAACGCTGGCGGTCGTTCGGCAGCTGGAGGGCCGTCACGTCCGAGATCTTCCCACCGGCGATGGTGACCTGGACCTGGACCGGCCCGAACCGCGTCTGGACGAGCTGCCCGGTGACGGTCCCGTTGGCGAGAGCGGCGCCGCCGGCACCGGCGGCAGGGGCCGTCGAGGCGGCGGGAGCGGCCGTGGCTCGGGGTGCCGTGTTCCTGCCCTGGCCGGCTGCCGACAGCGGCGCGGCGGCAGGCCCGGAGGTGGCCGCCGGGGCGGCTCCCGCGCCGGACGCGACGATCGCGGTGGTCCTGCCGGTCGTGACCGCGACGTCCGGGGTCTTGAACGAGAACAGCAGGACGAGCGCGAGGGCGGTGAGCGAGAGGGCGATGGCGCCGCGTTTCGGCATGATCGATCTCCGAATCAGAACGCGAAGCGTTCGAGGTGGACCTGCGACGCCGGCACGCCGAGCGCCGTCAGGCTGGCCCGGACCGACTCCATGAGCCGGAACGGACCGCACAGGTAAACGTCCCGATCGCGCACGTCGGGCACCAGCGCACGGAGGCCGGCGGCGTCGAGCGGGTCGCCCGGCATCTGACGGGTGCCGCGCTGGCCGACGAGGTAGTGGACCGAGGCGCCGCGATGAGCAGCCAGCGCGTCCAGCTCCTCGCGGAACACGACGTCAGACTCGCGACTGGCGCGGTAGATGAGCGTGAGATCGCCGGGGCGGGCCGGCAGCGACTCCATGAGGGCGCGCAGCGGCGTGATCCCGATCCCACCTGCCACCAGGAGAACCCGCTGGCGCGTCCGGCGCGCCCCGGTGAGCGTCCCGTACGGGCCCTCCAGGGCCACGCGGGTCCCCGGCGCGAGAGCCTGGAGGCGCGCCGTCCAGTCACCCAGGTCCTTGACGGTGAAGCGCAGCGACCGCCCGTTCGGCGCCGCAGAGAGCGAGAACGGATGCGCGCGCCACCATCCGTCGCGGGTCAGGAGACGGAGGTTGAAGTACTGCCCGCTGCGGACGGCCAGGCGGTCGAGGTCCCGGCCCGTGACATAGACCGAGACGACGCCCGGCGCCTCCGTCACAACGCTCCCGATCCGGGGCTGATGGCGCAGCGTGGTCGCGATCGGCTGGCCGAAGCGGAAGACCAGGATCATCGCCGCCGCCATGGCGAAGAGCGTTATCCAGTAGAGCCGCGCCACCGGGTCGCCGAGGAAGTCCGTGCCCACGACCAGCTGGTGCGCGAAGCCAAGGGCGATCCCGAGGTACGCGTAGAGGTGGATCCCGTACCAGGTCTCGTACGACAGCCGGCGCCGGGCGGCGCGAACGGATGTGACCGCGACCGCGAGGAAGCAGGCCATCCCGGCCGTGCCCATCAGCACGAACGGATACGTCCCCAGGAGGTTGGTCGCCTCGTCGAGCACGCTCCGACCATCACCCAGCGACCAGCCGACCGTCGTCAGGACCCCGTGTCCGGCGATCAGCCACACGGTCGCGAACCCGAGCCAGCGATGGGCCCATGCCAGGCGGTCCATCCCAAACACCTGGTCCAGCCAGGGGCTGCGCGACATGAGGACAAGCTGGATGAGCGCGAGATACGTGCCGAGGAGCGCGGTGACCTGGCCGGCGGCCGTCAGGATGGCCCCCGGGCTCGCCAGGTGGTCGGCGCCGCCGTGTCGCACCCACATCGCGAGAATGAGCGCGCCGTTGGCGACGAGGAGCGCGACGATGTCGGACGCGCGGACCGGCCAGCGACGTGGGAGCGGGACGCGGACGGGTCGCGAGGCGGACTGCACGAATGGTCCCCGGTGACATGGCGACCCCAGCCGGGAGCCGCTCGATGCGGCCATCCTGGGAACTTCGTCTGAACCAGGCCTGAAAGCGCCTGCGCCGCGGAGCGGCTCGCCGGACGCCGACCGAACGTCGGCCCGGCGTGCCCGCCGTGAAGGTTCGGGGAAGGGACCCTAGTTGGCGGAGCGCGCCGGCGCGCGTCGCGCAGGCGGCTTGAGGGCCTTGATCGCCTCTTCGATGTCGCGCGTCACGCCGTCGCTGCCGGCCGACGCCTTGGCCGACCGCAGGCACGCGAGCGCGACGACGAGCGTGTCGGGGTTGGCGGCCTTGCGGATGACGCGGACCGCGAACGCGCCGAGTGCCGGATCGGCCAGCCACGGGCTGACGCCCTTGATCGCGGCCTCGCCGTGTGCCGCGATCGGGTCGCGAAACTCGATGCGGCGATCGGGCGCCGCTTCTGCGGCGGCCTCGAGCAGCGACGCCAGGGACCGATCTTCCGAGCTCATCGACAGTCTCTCCATCCAGTGGACCGTCTCGCCGAGTGACTGACAACCACGGCGGGTGTCTGGACGCGAGGTACCCGGAGGCGTGGGAGGCGGCGCGCTGCGCACCAGCCTACCGCGTTAGGCGGACGTCCGTGCGGCGTGGCGACAGTGACCGCGACGACGCGAAACGGGGAAGTGGAGCGGGAGACGGGGTTCGAACCCGCGACATGCAGCTTGGAAGGCTGCCGCTCTGCCAGCTGAGCTACTCCCGCCCGGGGTTTCTCGAGGCGCCGAAAAAGGGTAGCACGGGCATGAGCACGGCCGCCGGCGAGAGACGGCCTGTGTCGGTGCAGCGCCGACGTGGCCCCGGACGCGAGCGCGCGACGCGCAACGTTCGCCCGGAAGCAACTCGGGCCCCGACGCGCGATCATCTCGCAATGACCGTGCCCCGGCTGACCGGCACTCGCCTGACCCTCCGGACCGCGGAGGAGGGCGACCGTCCGCGACTCCTGTCGATCCTCGGCGAGGAGAGCGTCGCCCGGTGGTGGGGATCGCGGACGGCGGAGGCGGCTGTCGACGACCTCTTCGAGCCATACCAGACCACGTTCGTGATCGAGGTGGAAGGCGCCGTGGTCGGGAGCATCCAGGTTGCAGAGGAAGACGAGCCCGACTACCGCCATGCCGGGATCGACCTCTTCGTCGATACCGCACACCAGGGCCAGGGGATCGGGCGCGAGGCGATCGGGCTCGTCGCGCGGTACCTGTTCGAGGCCCGCGGGCATCATCGCCTCACCATCGACCCGGCGGCCGCGAACGCGCGCGCGATCCGCGCCTACGAGCGCGTCGGGTTCCGGCCGGTCGGGATCATGCGGGACTATGAGCGCGGCCGCGACGGCACGTGGCACGACGGGCTGCTGATGGACCTCCTCGCCGGCGAGCTTCCGGAGCCGGAACCCGCCGGCGAACGTCGAGGATCCGTTCCGCCAGACTAGCGCTGGGCCATCCTCAGCAGGCCGAAGACCGCGCCCTGCGGGTCGCCGACGATCGCGAACCTGCCGCCCGGGAAGTCGCGGGGAGGGAGCATCTCGCGCGCCCCGGCGCCGAGCGCCTTCTGGTAGGTGCCGTCGACGTCCTCCACGCCGAAGTACACCATCCAGTAGCTGGGCACCTCGGCGGGAACCATCGGGCTCATCTCCACGCCACCCGCGAGGCTGACGCCAGCAAGCTGGAACTCCGTGTAGACCCCCATGCCCTCGCCCATCGGCTGCGTCTTCTGGGTCCAGCCGAACACGTGGTTGTAGAACGGGATGACCTTCTCGATGCCGCGGGAGTTCAGCTCGGCCCAGCTGAACGTGTTCGGCGCGCCGCTGACGAACCCGGACATGCTCGTGGGCTGCCAGGCCGAGATGAAGGCGCCTGCGGGATCCTGGAAGACGGCCATGCGGCCCTGGTCACCGACGTCGAACGGCGGCGCGATGACGGTGCCACCCGCTGCCCGGACCTCGGTGGCCAGGTTCTCGGCGTCCTGGGTGCCGATGTAAAGCATCCACGCGGTCGGCGCCCCGGGCGACTGGGTTGGCCCGATGCCGGCGACGTCCTCGTCGCCGATCTTCGCCATCGCGTACCCGCCGTACTGCGGGTCTGTCGCCACCGCGATATCCCAGCCGAAGAGCTTCGCGTAGAACTCGCGCGATCCCGCCGGATCAGCGCTCGAGAGGTCGACCCAGGTCGGCTTGTTCACGATCGTCGCCGGCGCGTTCGCCATGACGCCCCCCTTCGGACTCAGCTGGACGCTCCCGCCGTAGCGGGAGGATTTCGGCGCATGGTAGCAGCGACTCCTGCGACAGGCTGCGGCCGGGACCGGTACGCGCCCGACTCGGCTACGGCGCGGCCGTGTGATCGTTGCCCGCACAGGTGGCCGGCG
>JADGQH010000131.1 GCA_017881985.1 Chloroflexota bacterium
CGCGGGCTGATGCGGGCCCTGCGCTATGCCATCGAGCGCAAGACCATGGAGGAGGCCCTCTTCGTCGAGAAGGAGCTCGCCGTCGTCACGCTCGACAGCATCGGCGACGCAGTGATCAGCACGGACGTCTTGGGCACCATCACCCTCCTCAACCTCGTCGCCGAGAAGATGACCGGCTGGTCGAGCCAGGAAGCGGCGGGTCGACGTGTCGATGACGTGTTCCGCGTGCTGGACGCGACGACGCGCGAGACCGTCGCGGACGCGATGCAGGCAGCAGTCCGAGACGATTGCACGGAGCATCTCCCGTCCAACTGTCTCCTCCTTCGCCGCGACGGTTCCGAAATCGCCATCGCCGACACCGTCTCTCCCATCCACGACCGCGAGGGCCATGTCACCGGCGCGGTAATCGTCGTCCGTGACGTGAGCGAGGCCCGGGAGATGGCGCAGCGGATGCGTGCCGTCGATGACGAGCTCGAACGAAGCAATCGCGAGCTGGACGACTTCGCGGCGATCGCGTCGCACGACCTCCAGGAGCCGCTTCGGAAGATCCAGGCCTTCGGGGATCGGCTCGCCGAGCACTCATCGAGCGCGCTCGATGAGGAGGCTCTGGACTATCTGCGCAGGATGACCGATGCCGCGGGCAGGATGCAGACGCTCATTACCGATCTCCTCGAATACTCGCAGGTGACGATTCGCCCCGAGCCGCCGCGGCCGGTGGACCTGGGCCAGGTCGTCACCGAGGTGCTTTCCGACCTTGATGAGGGCATCAGGTCCAGTCAGGGGAGCGTCATCGTTGGACCGCTTCCAACGGTGTCCGCGACCCCCCTCCAGATGCGCCAGCTGTTCCAGAACCTGATCGCAAACGGCCTCAAGTTCCATCCGGAGGGTGTCGCCCCCGAAGTGCACGTGGACGCGACGGCGCGCGACGATGGCCCCGGGACAGGAGGGCGCCGTCACGGCTCGCCGGACTGGGTGATCTCCGTGAGCGACAACGGGATCGGATTCGACGAGAAGTACGCCGAACGGATCTTCGCGCCGTTCCAGCGCCTCAACGGACGCCAGGCGTTCGCGGGTGCCGGGATGGGCCTGGCAATCTGTCGCCGTATCGTGACCCTCCGTGGAGGGACGATCACCGCCACCTCCCATCCTGGCGCAGGGGCGACGTTCGTCATCACGCTTCCCGGTACCACGCTTGCCGCCCACGCAGGCGGGCCTGCGGGATGAGCCGCACCGCGGCGCGAGGCATCCTGTGTGTCGAGGATGACCCCGACGACCGTTTGCTCGCCGAGATGGCGCACCGCGAAAGCGGCGTCGTCAACCCGTTGTCGTTCGTTGCCGACGGCGACGAGGCCCTCGAGTACCTGCGCCGTGTCGGCCGCTATGCGAATCGCGACGGCGACGAGCAGCCCGGGATCATCCTGCTCGACCTGAACATGCCGGGGACGGACGGCCGCGAGACCCTCGTGATCGTCAAGGCCGACCCCGCCCTGCGGCGCATCCCCGTGGTGATCCTGACGACCTCGTCGGCCGAACGCGACATTGCCACGAGCTACGACCAGGGCGCCAACTCCTACATCGTCAAGCCAACGGCATTCACGAGCCTCGTGCACCTCTTCCAGCGACTGTGCGACTACTGGTTCGAGGTCGGGTCGCTGCCAGGGGAGGTCGGAAAGTGAGACGGCCCTTCACCTCGAACAACTTGCTTGACTACCCGATCTGGACAGACGGTCCGGATGCCCCCATTCGTGTCCTGTTGGTCGACGACGACAAGGAAGAGGAGTCGCTGACCCGGTCGCTGCTCGCTCGTGTCGAGCAGGCCAGGTATGTGCTCGACTGGGTCCCGACATTCGGTGAGGGCCTGGCGTCGATCGCGGAAGAGAGGCACGACGCATATCTCATCGACCAGAACCTTGGGGCTCGGACGGGGATCGAGCTCGTGCGCGAGGCGCGCCAAGCCGGAAGCCTCGCCCCCCTGGTCATGCTGACGGGGCGACGCGATCGGGCGACGGACCTGGCGGCGCTGGACGCGGGCGCGACCGACTTCCTCGTGAAGGGCAGAACGGACGCGGCGCTCTTCGACCGAACGATTCGCTACGCGATATCCCACGCCGCGATGGTCTGGGCGATCGACCGGCTGCGCAACCAGATGGCTGGTCTCGAGGAGATCGGGCGAATCCTCGTGCGGGAGGGGCCGACGCCGGCAACCGTCGAGCGGGTCGTGGAGCTGATCGCGGATCGATTCGGGTTGGCGCAGTTCGCGCTCTACCTCGCCGACGGCGATGTGCTGAACCTCGCTGGGCAACGTGGATATGCGCACCCTCTGCAGAAGGTGAGCCGCGATGACGCGAGCGTAGAGAGGGTCATCCACGCCCGGCAGCCTCTCTTCATCCCGAGCCTCACTCCGGACACGGGGGGCGCCAACGCTGGTGGTGCCGTTGCCAGCGAGCTCTGCGTGCCGCTCATGGTTTCAGGGGACCTGATGGGGCTCCTGAACGTGGCATCGTCCGTCGCGACGCCAATCGGAGAGCAGGACGCCACGGCCATACGCCTGATTGCCGATCGCATGACTGCCGCCCTCGAGGTCACGCGCGAGCGCCGACTCTCGGACGAGCGGTTGGCGAAGGTGCGCCGGCAGCTATCCGGCGTTTACCAACCGTCGGATCAGGAGACCGTGGTCGACAGCGAGACAATGGCGTATCGCCGCGCCCTGCTTCAACCGCTGCTCGAGATGGCGATTGCCGCAACGCGGCCCGAGCAGGCCCAGAACGTCGGGGTGGTGTTGGTCGCGTGTGCCGACACGAGCCCCAGCCCCGTGCCACGGTTGTCCGAAATGGCGAGGGCCGTGTTCGCCGATCGCCCATGCGTGCGGTTCGCAGAGGCAGAGCTTGCCGTGCTTGTCGCCGCGACAGACCCCGCGACCGTGAGGTTGAAGGCCACCGATCTCATGGCAGCCGCGGAGTCTGCTGGGATCGAGGTCTGGTGCGGCTACGCCTCGCCGGCCACGGACGCGAGCGCGATCGAAGTCATCGCTGCGGCCGAGGCTGCGCTGGCCTTCGCTCGGCGCATCGGACCCGGAACGGTCATCGGATAACCCCAGCACGTCCACCTCACCCGCCTGATGCCCAACGACGGTCATTCGACTCGGTCCTGCTGAAGGAAGTCCGCGTCCCGCGAATGTCCACGTGGAGCGCGCTCGTTCCGGACTGGCCGGAACGTGCATAGACTTGCGTGCTACGCACGCAGCGCGGCGCGGAGAGGTGCCAGAGCGGTCGAATGGAGCGGTCTTGAAAACCGCCGGGTGCAAGCCCCGTGGGTTCGAATCCCACCCTCTCCGCCAGGTTCGCGCACGGGAGCCGCGCACCGGCTTGTCCGCCGTATCGAGCCCGCGAACCGCCTGACCGCGGGTGTCCCAGGCGTGCCAATTGGCCGGGCTTCCCCGACAATCAGCCCCGCATGGTCCGGCTGCCTGCGTTCGACATCTACCTGGAGCTCGGTCTCGCGCCGACAGCGGACCGGGGGCAGATTCGTGCGGCCTACCGGCAGGCGGCCAAGGAGGCGCACCCCGACGTCTCTGGAACGGCCGGCTCCACGGCGCGGATGGCGCGCATCAACGCGGCGCGCGATGTGCTGCTCGACCAGGACAGGCGCGCCGAGTACGACCGCCAGCACGGCCTCCTCGCACGCTCGCCGACGCGCACTCCCCGGACGGCCGGGGCGCGGAGGACAGCCGGGGCGCCGACGGGCGCGCGACGTCGCGGCGGGCCCACGACGGACCCTGGACCCGCGACGGATGTCGACGACGATGCGGCCGAGGGCCGGGCGGCAACGCGCGGCCGGCGCGGCCCGCCGATCGCCGAATGCCCGGTTTGCCCGTGGCCCGACCCGGCCCAGTTCGGGCACTGCGCGCTCGGCCACGAGGATATGGCGCCGCGATTCGGGGGCCCGCGACGGTTCCGGCTCGACCCGACCGAGCATGGCTCGGGCATGCCCTTCGCCTCCGCTCGGGCGGCCCGGGAGCACGCGCGGACGTGCTCGTGGTTCGCCGCGACGCGCGCCGGTGGCGGGCGCCCGATCGTATTCGCAGGGTGGGGCGGGCGAGCCGAGTTCCGCGCCGTCGGGCGCATCCGCCAGCGCGACGGCGTCGCCCTCGACCCGGAGGTCGTGGCCGTCCTGGCGGCGTACGCCGACGAGGCCGCGGTGCGTGACGCGCTCGCCTACGCGGTGGCCGGACGGGTCGTCCTGATGACGCGACACGGCGACCGTGTCAGGTCGATCGTGTGCGGCCGACACGCCTACGCGGTCGAGCTCACCGTCGGGGTGTCGGGCTCCGGCGCACCGAGCCGGGCGTCGTGCTCGTGCCCGAGCTGGCGCCTCGCCTGCAAGCACGTGCTGGCGACATGGCTGGTCTGGCACTACACGCGTCAGTCGTGACGCGGCCCGCCGGAGCGTTGGCCGCTGATGGAGCCGCCCGGCGCAGAGCGCTCGCGTTTCTGGCCCCTGACACGCGCAGCGCCCGGCGCTTGACCGTTTCCGGAGCGGCCCCGTAGACTCCGCGGCAATTGAAGAGATGGGCTGTGAACGGGACGAGTACCCGTCGCGCGCCAGCACAGAGACCCGGCGGTCGGTGGAAGACCGGGGTGGCGGCGACGGCGAATGGACCCGGGAGCCTCCGGACCGAACGCGCGGGCAGGGCCCGGCCAGTAGGCTCCGGCGCAGGGCGCCAGCGATAGCGGGCAGCGCCGATCGGACGGATCAGCCGTCCCGTCGGTCACGTGAGCGCGGCAGTGCCGAAGTCGGGTGGCACCGCGGATGGTCAGACCGGCCGTTCGTCCCGAGTGGACGAAGGTCGGTTTCGTTGTCTCTGGAGGCCCGCGGACGATGTCCACCCAGCACCCGCTCAGTCTCGGCGAGGTCAAGCGCCTCGCCGGCCGCGCGGACACGATCCGCCTCCGGGCGAGCCGCGACGCGGATCTCGAGACCCCGATCGGCGCGTTCCTCCGCCTCGACGACGGCGTCACGCCGGCCTACCTGCTCGAGTCGGTCGAGGGCGGCGAGCGGCTCGGCCGCTACAGCTTCCTGGGGGTCGGGCCGCGGCGGCTCCTCGAGGTGCGCGACGGCGTGGCCCGCATCCAGGATCGGCCCGTGGGCGTGACCGACTATGCGCCCGACCTTCCGTACACGACGTTCCCCGCCCCGGATCCGCTCGCTGCGTTGCGCGCGTTCGTGCCCCGCCGGGTCGTCGAGCCCGGAGACGGGATGCCGCGATTCACGGGCGGGGCGGTCGGCGCGCTCGCCTACGACGCGGTCTCGGTCTTCGAGCCGACGGTCCCGCTCCCGTCGGCCGACCCGGTTGGCGTCCCGCTCGCCAGCTTCATCGAGACGGATCTCGTCCTGGTCTTCGACCACCTGAGTCACGAGCTCAGTGCGATCGCCTCGCTCCACACGGACGCGCCGCGCCTCGAGGAGCGCTATCGCATCGCCGAGCGGGCGATCTTCGAGGCACTCGAGCGGACGGCGCGCCCGACCGCGGGCGAGGTCGCGGGCTCGGCGGTACTCGGTGGACGCGCGCCGGGCGCCAGCGCCGCGTCGAACGCCACGACGCCGCCGGCACCAACGCCCGACGAGCCGAGAACCAGCCTGGGACGGGACGCGTTCGAGGCGGCTGTCCGGGCAGCGAAGGATGCGATCGCCGCCGGCGAGGCAATCCAGGTCGTGCTCGCCCGGCGCGAGACCCGGGCGCTGCCGGTCGGGCCCGACGGCCGCCCGGTCGACGGGATCGGCCTCTATCGCGCGCTCCGGCGCGTCAACCCCAGCCCGTACCTGTTCTTCGTCCGGACGCCGTCCTTCGAGGTCGTGGGCGCCAGCCCGGAACTGCTCCTGCAGGTCGAAGGTGACCGCATGACGACCCACCCGATTGCCGGCACGCGGCCCCGCGGAGCCAACTCCGCCGACGACGCGCGCCTGGCGGAGGAGCTTGCTGCCGATCCAAAGGAGCGCGCGGAGCACGTCATGCTCGTCGACCTGGGCCGGAACGACCTTGGGCGCGTGGCGCGACCCGGCACGGTCCGCGTCTCGAAGTACATGGAGGTCGAGCGCTACAGCCACGTGCTGCACCTCGTCAGCCACGTGGAGGGACGGCTGGCCCCGGGACTCGATGCGCTCGACGCGCTCCGCAGCGTCTTCCCGGCCGGGACCCTGTCCGGCGCCCCGAAGGTCCGCGCGATGCAGCTCATCGCCGCGGCGGAGCGCGAGCGGCGCGGCCTGTACGGCGGCGCGATCGGCTACCTCGGCTACGACGGCAACCTCGACACCGCCATCGCCATCCGGAGCGCCGTCCTGAAGGACGGGGTGGCGCATCTCCACGCCGGCGCCGGGATCGTCGCAGCGAGCGTGCCGGAGCGCGAGTTCGAGGAGACCGAGCACAAGGCGGCGGCGCTGCGCCGGGCGCTTGAGCTCGCATCCGGGGCTGGGCGGGGCGGAACGGCCCCACGGGATGCGACCGGCGCCGACGCCGCGCCGGGCGCCGACACAGCCGGCGAGCTCGACCCGGCACCGGCTTCCGATCCAGCCGGTGCAGTCTCGGCGGGAGGGTCGCGGTGATCCTCGTCATCGACAACTACGACAGCTTCACCTACAACCTGGTCCAGGCGCTCCAGGCCGCCGGGGCGGTCGTCCGGGTCGTGCGCAACGACGCGATCGACGCCGCGGGCCTCGCCGCCCTCGCCGACGATCCGGAGGCGGACCTGCGGGGGATCGTGATCTCGCCCGGGCCGTCCGACCCCGACCACGCCGGTGTCTCCGTGCCGGCGGTCCGTTTCGCGGCCCTGCGCCGGATCCCCCTCCTCGGCGTGTGCCTGGGGATGCAGTCGATGGCCGCCGCGTTCGGCGCGTCGATCGTGCGCGCCCCGACGCTGGTCCACGGCGAGGCCTCCGCCGTTGCGCACGACGGCGCCGGCCTGCTCGCCGGCATGCCCGAGGAGTTCCGCGCCGCCCGCTATCACTCCCTGTGCGTCGATGCCGCCACGCTGCCCGCCGAGCTGTTCGTGACGGCTCGGAGCCTCGATGACGACGTCGTGATGGGGCTCCGCCACGCCACGCTGCCGATGGAAGGCGTGCAGTTCCACCCCGAGTCGGTGCTCACGCTCGACGGTCCGCACCTCCTGGCCAACTTCCTGCGGCTCGCCGGAGAAGGCGACGCCGGCGTCCTCGACGACGCCTCCGGGACCTTCGCCACGAAGGGCCTCGCGGCGGCGCCGGCCGGCCTGACTCGCCCGGCCGCGTCGCCGCTTCCGGCCGTCCGGTCCCTCCCGCCGACCCCCGCCGTGGGCGCGATCCCATGAGCGACGCCGTCCGCGCCGCCCTTGCGACCGTGATCGACGGCGGAACCCTCGACCGTGACCAGGCCTACCGCGCGATGGGCGCCGTGATGGACGGCGAGTCGACGCCCGCGCAGCTCGCCGCGCTGCTCGTGGCGCTCCGGATGCGGGGCGAGACGGTCGATGAGCTGACCGGGTTCGCCAGCGCGATGCGGGAGCGCGTCCTCCGGGTGGAGGCGCCCGCCGGGGCGATGGACATCGTCGGGACCGGTGGCGACGGCTCGGGGACGTTCAACATCTCCACGACGGCGGCCTTCATCGTCGCGGCGGCCGGCGTGCCCGTCGCCAAGCACGGCAACCGGGCGATCACGTCGCGATCCGGGTCCGCGGACGTCCTCGACGCGCTCGGCGTGCGGATCGACCACGACGCGGACTCTGCCGCCGCCGCGCTCAGGAGCATCGGCTTCGCGTTCCTCTTCGCCCCCGGCTTCCACCCGGCCATGCGGCACGCAGGCCCGACGCGACGGGAGATCGGCGTGCGGACGGCCTTCAACCTGATCGGCCCGGTGACGAACCCGGCCGGAACGCGCCGACAGCTCGTCGGGGTCGGGGATCCCGTGGCCGCGCCGAAGCTGGCCGAGGTCCTGCGCGTCCTCGGGACGGAGCGCGCCCTCGTGGTCCACGGCGTCGGGGTGGACGAGCTGCCGCTCGACGGGAGCGGCGTGATCCACGACGTGACGCCCGGCGGCGTCGTGCGTCGCGAGGTGGACGTGGCCGCGCTCGGGCTGGCCCGGGCCGCGACGGCGGAGCTCGCGGGCGGCTCGCCGGCCGAGAACGCCGCGCTCGTGGACGCGATCCTCGCGGGCACGGAGCGCGGGCCCAGGCGCGACGTCGTCCTCCTCAACGCCGGTGCGGCGTTCATCGCGGCTGGACGCGCGATGGACCTTGCCGATGGGATCGCGCGGGCGGCGGCGGTCGTCGATTCCGGGGCCGCGACCCGGCTGCTGGCGCGACTGCGGGCCGAGCGCCTGGCTGCCGACGCGGCCCGAGCGGCGGGTGCGGCCGGAGCGGCGGGTACGGCCAAGGCGCCCGACGGCCCGCGCGTGCCCACGGAATCGTCGGAGGTTCGAGCATGACGCTCACGCTCACGTCGCGCGTCCGCGCCACGGCTCGGGCCACCACCAGCCCGCGCGGCGGCCGGGGCGGAATCCTCGCCGAGATCGCCGCCCGGCGCGCGCACGACGTCGCCGCCGATCTCGGCGATGCGACGTACGCGGCGCTCGCCCGAGGGCAACCGCACCGGGCGTGACAGCATCTGGATCACGGAAGTTGCCGTATCACAGCCCATCTTCATCAGCATGATTGTTCTCGCCGTCATGGTCGTGGGATTACTACTCTACAGCAGGCTG